>CALCMD010000082.1 GCA_937965795.1 uncultured Lachnospiraceae bacterium
CCTGGAAGAACATCGTTGCGGTGGCAGCGGGTTACCAGCACACTGTGGGACTGCATGCGGACGGCTCCGTGGTTGCGGTGGGTTGGAACCAGTACGGGCGATGCGATATCTCCACCTGGAAGAACATCGTTGCGGTGGCAGCGGGTTACCAGCACACTGTGGGACTGCACACGAATCGCTCCATGGTTGCACGAGGTTGGAATGCGTACGGCCAATGCGACATCTACGCATGGAGAGACATCAAAACGCCAAAGTGAAAGAGGTATCGATCGAATACCTGTATTGCAGCAGACTCAAAAATAAAAGCAAAAATGAAAAGGAGTGAAAGAAATACCTATGGCTAAATTCGTCATCGAATGCCCAGACTGCGGCAAATTCGCCGAGGCAAAGACCGGCTTTTTCGCCCGGAAAAAGATCGACTGCGCCTGTGGCTATACCATTGACATATGTACGGACAAGCTCACCAGCCGGGAATGTTCCCACTGCGGCAACACAGTGGTTTTTGACCAGTCCAGGGGTGGAAAGGCACGCTGCCCCGTCTGTGGCGAGCCCATCAACCCCCATGCCGGGCTAACCAGGACGGCAGAATTTTCCTGCGCCCAGTGCGGCGTGCGGCTGAGAACGTCCCCGGCGGCTAAGACCTATATCTGCCCGGTGTGCGACTTTGAAAACGACATCGCCGAACGGCTGATGTCAGAGAAGATTAAAAAAGACGGCCTTGCCAGTGTCATCAAGTACGAGGGCGACAACGAAACCCTCGTGTGGAAGCACCCCATTGAGGACTTCAACATGGGCTCCCAGCTCATCGTCCATGAGAGTCAGGAAGCGATCTTTTTCCGGGACGGCCAGGCGCTGGATCTGTTCGGCGCAGGCCGGTATACCCTGGAGACCCAACAGCTTCCTCTGCTGGAAAAGCTTTACCAGCTCCCCACAGATACGGAGGGAACGTTCCACTCTGAGGTATACTTCATCAATAAGACGGTTCAGATGTCCATCAAATGGGGCACGCCGGACAAGATCCGATTCATTGACCCGCTGACCAGCGTCCCGCTGGAAATCGGGGCTTCCGGTGAGATGAATCTAATGGTGAAGGACTCCCGGAAGCTGCTCTTAAAGCTGGTGGGCACCACCTCCGGTATCGCCTGGAGCGACCGGGAGGGATTCACGAAATCGATACAGAACGCTTTCCGTCCCCTGATCGCCAACACGTTAAAGTCCAACCTGCCCGCCGTAATCAAGGAGAAGCAGATCGACCTGTTGGAGATTGACGAGCGGGTGGAGGAGATTTCTTCCTTCCTGCTGGAAAAGCTGCTCCCCGGCTTTGAGGAGTACGGCCTGACTATCCCCCAATTTTATGCGACCCACGTAGTGCTTCCAGAGGACGACCCCAACTTCAAACGCATCCGGGAACTACACACAGTCATGCTCCAGAGCCGGGTGTATCAGGCGGAGGCAACGGTGAAAACGTTTGAAGCGCAGGGCGAAACATCCTACCGTACGGCTCAGGAGGAGAGCAAAGCGGCCATTACCGCCGCCCAGCGCAAGGCAGAGCTGGAGCGCCAGGCCACCCAGACGGAGGTGACCCGCCGGGAGGCGGAGCGAAAGCTGATTGAGGCTCAGGCGGAAGCTCAGGCCAGGCAGATGGCGGGAATGAGCGAGGCCGCCGTGATGCAGGCCAAGGGATACAACCAGAAGGACGTGCTGGAAGCAGAAGTAAAGAAGGCTTACGCGGCCGGATTGGGTCAGATGGGCTCCAACGGCGGCGGTGGTTCACTGGGCGACATTGCCGGTCTGGGCGTGACCTTGGGAGCTATGAGCGGCTTGATCGGCATGACCAGGGATTCTATCGCACCCATGTTCGGACAGCAGGAACAGCCCGCGCCCGCATCCACTGCACCCTCTCTGGCGACAGATACCTGGGATTGCGTCTGCGGGCAGAAAGGAATCACCGGGAAATTCTGCCCTGAGTGCGGATTCCCCAGACCTGCCCCCGCCGAACGCTGGGACTGTGAGTGTGGAACAAAAAGATTAACGGGAAAATTTTGCCCCGAATGCGGAAAAAAACGACCCGGAAAAACCTCGGTGTGGAACTGCGCCTGCGGAGCCATAGGGCTGACGGGAAAGTTCTGCCCTGAGTGCGGAAAAAAACGGAAGGAGTAACGGAAAATGAAAAAAAATACCATCCGCTGGTGGATTATTTTAGTGGCAGTTCTGGCAGTTTATAACGTAGTAGTCTTTGCCGTGCCGTTCCCGAAAAATGCGGTGTTTTTTGTAAGCTGGGCGTTTACGCTGCTCGCCATCGGCGCGCAGGCATATGTGATCCGCACCGCTTTTTATCAGAGTCGGGATATCAAAAGCCGGTTTTACGGATTCCCCATCGCAAAGGTTGGCGGCATCTATCTAATCATCCAGATTGTATTGGGGGTGGCGTTCATGACACTGGGACTGGCGATTTCGGTGCCGATATGGGTTCCTCTGGTGCTGTACATGGTGCTTTTAGGTGCTTCGGCGGTGGGCTTTGTTGCCGCCGAAACCACACGGGATGAGGTCGAGCGGCAGGATGCTAAGCTGAAGAAGGACGTGTCCTGTATGCGGGCCTTGGAATCTAAGGCGGCGGCAATGGTGCCGCTGGCAAAAGATGATCAGATGCGAAAGTCGCTGGAAGTGTTTGCTGAGAATCTTCGTTTCAGCGATCCGGTCAGTAGCGAGGCATTGAACGCAATCGAAGCAGATTTGACCGCCTATGCGGACGAACTTCAACAGGCAATGGTTGAAAATGACACTGAAAACGCACTGACGCTTGTGAAAAAGGCACAGACTGTTCTCGCAGAACGAAACCGACTATGTAAGTTGGAAAAGTAGTCGCATGACTCATTTTTTCTATCCATTACCGTAGTCATCAGGGGCTGTCGGGAAATAGATAGTCCAAAACAGGGGCAGATGTGACTCATGCGAGTCACATCTGCCCCTGAAATTTTCCCATAAAAGGAAAAAAAATGGCTAACAACAACTATCTCTTCTCCGTTACATGTAAAGAATATCAAATCTCCCATTTGCCGCATAATACATCGCTTTGGAAATCTGATAACAAATCGACTTTCCTGCCCTGGTGGGCATGATTCCCAGAATATCCCGCTCCGCGAGAATGGCATCAATCAATATTTCCTGCCCCTCCCGGAAGGAGGGGTAGCCGAAATATCTTTCTAAAATATCATATTTTGTTGTCCCCTGCACCATAGTTTTTCTTTTACTGGACAAACAAAGACGCTCTCTTTTTAAAATATATTTTATTTAATACAAGCATGATAATTGTCGTAATCAGATTTGTCACATTCTCTGTATCCAGCAAAAACTCCTTTGTAATCGCAGAAGCACCGATCAGATACCCGATCGTCATAGTAGCATAAAAACACAGATAGCCTATGTAAACTCTCGGAGCCTGCCTCCTGAAATTTTTAAGCTGCTGCCGTGCATACAGCGCCCAGACAATGCTTGCAACACAGCACACCGCCATAATCATATCCAGTATTTTGAGCCCGCTTCCATAATAAGAATATACCAGCTCTGCCGCTCCTTCCCCGTAATGCCCTCCTGTAAAATACTGAAACGCAGTAAAAAAGGCAAATACCGATGCCAGAAACAACTGAACCCAGATTACAAAATGATACCACTTCATCGGAAACTGCTGCATGGACGGCGCAGCATCACGACAGGTATCGGGCTGCCGGGACATATCTCCGCCCGTACCGTATTGATACTCATTCTGTTCTTCTTTCTCCGAATAAAGCGGCTGTGAAGTGTCATTTCTCCCAAATGCCTCCTGCGCGCAGCCGCAGAATGGACAAAACTTCGCATGATTACTAATTTCTTTTCCACAATTTTGACAAAACATGCCTTCCTCCTCCAAAAATCAACATTTTTCATTCCTCTATTTCTAGAATATCACAAAGCCAATCACCTATCAATACAATCAAAAACCGCCGCATGGATAGCACACTACAGCCCCGCACGACGGTTTTTTTGTAACCTTATTCTCTCTCCCCATCCCCCGCCGGGATAAACATAATGACAATTACTGCTAATAACAGGACGCACGCTACCAGCGCCGACTTCTCCATAAACATCCGGGTAATCACGGTCCCCACGATGGCTCCCACGATAAAAAACAGGATAATTCCGTAATACTGGAGACTCTTTTTGATTGCCTGTTTATCTTTCGTTACATTATACTTAAAAAACTGCTCCGTGGCGCTGCGGAGGTTTCCGGTACACATGGTCGTCGCATAGGTGCTGCTTCCATGAAAGGTCCGGAAGCTTTCTACCTGCATGGAGCATACGAAAGACACCGCCACATTGACCGCCGCATCATGGATACCCGACGGGATGAAAGCGATCGTCCAGAGTACGGCAAATTCAAGCGCCAGCACAATCTGCCGCCAGTGTATGACGCTCTCATGCCGGAACTCCCGCTTCACAAGCTCTGCCACAAGAATTCCGGCCATGAATGCCAGAATCGGCCAGATATAACCGCCAAGCTTTTCCCAGTTTCCGTCTGCGACACTGATGCCAAGAAGGACGATGTTGCCCGTCTGCGCATTAGCAAAAACACCGCCCCGGCAGACATAGGTGTATACATCAAGATATCCTCCCGCTATGGCCAGCAGTATGCCTACGAGATAAGACTCAGATGCCTCTTTTTTTAAAAAACTCATCTTTTACTTCTTGCTGGAAAGATATGCGGCTTTCCCTTCTTCATAAAGGTTATTTCCCTCGCTGTCAATGATAACTACCAGCGGCATATCCTCCACATAAAGCTTCCTCAATGCTTCCGCGCCTAAATCTTCGTATGCAATCAGCTCCGCTTTCTTGATGCACTTTGCAAGAAGCGCTCCGGCTCCGCCAATAGCTCCAAAATAGACGCCCGAATATTTCTTCATGGCTTCCACCACTTCCGGAAGTCTCGCACCCTTTCCAATCATTCCTCTGGCGCCGACTGACATCATCGTGGGCGCATAGGCGTCCATACGCCCGCTGGTCGTAGGACCTGCGGAACCAATCACCTGTCCCGGTTTTGCCGGGGTCGGCCCTACGTAGTAGATGGTCGCATCCGTGGGGTCAAAGGGAAGCTCTTCTCCCTTCGCCAGAGTCTCGCACATTCTCTTGTGCCCTGCGTCCCTGGATGTATAAATTGTTCCGGTCAGATATACGCTGTCCCCGGCATGGAGGGTTTTTGCCACTTCCTCCGTTAAAGGCAGTTGAATATGTTTTTCCATCTCAGATCACCTCCGTTTTGTGGCGTGTCACATGGCAGTTAATATTTACCGCACAGGGCATTCCTGCGATATGGGTCGGCAGTGTTTCAATATTCAGCCCGATCGCCGTTGTCTTGCCGCCAAAGCCCTGCGGCCCGATGCCAAGCTCATTGACTTTCTCCAGCATTTCCTTTTCCAAATCCGCATAGAACGGGTCGGGATTCGAAGAATCCACCGGACGCATCAGCGCTTTCTTCGCCAGAAGCGCACACTTGTCGAACGTCCCGCCGATTCCAACGCCGACTACCATAGGCGGGCACGGGTTCGGCCCTGCCGTCTCCACCGCTTCCAGAATGAAATCCTTGATTCCCTGAAGTCCTGCGGACGGCTTAAACATGCGGATCATGCTCATATTTTCGCTTCCGAAGCCTTTCGGCCCTACGGTCACCTTTATCTGCTCGCCCGGAACGATTTCTGTATAAAGCATCGCCGGGGTATTGTCCCCGGTATTTCCACGGCGCACCGGGTCTTTTACGACGGACTTCCTGAGATAACCGTTCGTATATCCACGGCGCACGCCCTCGTCGACCGCTTCTGACAAGTCTCCGCCCACGATATGCACATCCTGCCCGATCTCAAGGAATACGCACGCCATTCCTGTATCCTGGCAGATGGGAACGTTCTCATTTTCTGCAATTTCAAAGTTCGTAATAATCTTGTCCAGCACTCCCTGGGCGATCTCCCAGTCCTCACATGCACGGCACTGGCGAATCGCCCCCTGCACATCTCCCGGAAGATACTGGTTTGCCTCGATACATAATCTCTCTACAACATCTGTAATCTGCTGTGCCTGAATTTCACGCATGATTTACACCTCCTGAATCTTGATAATATTTGCACATTCTGTATTTCATGTTCTTATAGCGCCTTAGGGTAGATCAGCCATACAAGTCACAGATCGCTTTCTCTGAAAGCTAAGAGCTGCTTCGCATCTCCGATCTGCTACAGGAATATCCCAATAAACTGGCACGCCAGCACCACCATAACCAGCGCTACCGGATAAGTTGCCGCATAAGCGGACGCCACGTCGTCTGTCTCTGTCACACGGATTAACGTCCCCAGCGCCGGGGTACTCGTCATGCCGCCGCAGATAGAGCCAAGCGAATTAAACAGACTCAGTTTCAGCACCTTCACCGCAAACGCATAGCCAAGCAGCATTGGAATCAATGTCATAAGCGCTCCGTAAGCAAACAGCAAAACGCCCTGTTCTTTTAAAATCTCAACAAATCCTGCTCCGGCCTGCGCGCCTGCTCCGAGAAGAAAAAGCGCCAGTCCGAACTCCCTCAGACATTCCAGGACATGCTTTTCCACCTTCACGCTCAATCTGCCGATGTGCCCGAAATGTCCCAGAATCAGCCCTGCAATCAGAGGTCCGCCAGAAGTTCCAAGTGCGAATACGCCTCCGCCCGGAAGCTTTATTTCAATCTTTGCCAATATGATTCCAAGCACAATCGCAAGGGAAAACGGAAAGAATCCCATACTGTCCGCATAAAACAAAGATTCCTTTTTTGTCTTATGGTAATCCTCTACCTCAACATTTGTTGCCGCCTCAAACTTCGCCCGCTCCGCATTCATATCTGTTTTCAGGATTTTCGGAATCAACTGCACAAACAAAACTACCCCGACAACTCCAAACGGGTAAGCGATTCCATATCCTACGGAAGCCGCGTCAGAACCTGTCGCTTCCAGCGCTGCCGCCAGACCCGGCGTACTGGTAAGCGCTCCTGCCATCATGCCCACGCTGATATCTGTAGGCACACCAAAAGCCTTAATCACCAGCGCACAGGTCAATGCACCGGAAGCAATGATGATAATGCCCAGAAGAATGTAAGAGGTTGCGTTCACCTTAAAATTCCGGAAGAATTTCGGTCCTGCGATGAACCCGACCGAGGTAACAAAACAGATCAGTCCCAATTCCCGCACCAGGGATGGAATCTCCACGCCAAAGTGTCCAAACACCAGAGCCACCAGCAGAATACCTGCCGTCCCAAGCTCCAGCCCTTTAATTTTAATACTTCCTACCAGATAACCAATAACGGCAATCAGAAATACCATCATGACTGTATTGGACATAACATTATCCCGAAGCCATTCAAAAACTATCATTTTTCTCTCCTCCTGCGGATGCTGTATTCTATTCCTTACGATTCAGTAACGCACATTGTACTCACGGGTCATCCCCGTGAGTACAAAATGATCATTACCTCTCGTGACGCGCATATTTCGGAAGCAGCAGCGGTGAAACATCCCCGGATGCGACGCCTGCATTTTCCAGCTCTTTTGCATATGCTTCAATATGGTCGAGATTCATCTCCCCAAGCTCTACGTCCTTTGCTTTTGCAGCAGCCGCTTTTCCTGCATTCCTTCCGAATACGATAATATCCAGAAGAGAGTTCCCCATCAGACGGTTTCTGCCGTGGATTCCTCCAACTGCCTCCCCTGCTACCAGCAGGTTATCGATAGCCTTTGTGAATCCGTCTCCCTCGATCTCCAGACCTCCGTTCTGATAATGAAGAGTCGGGTAAATCAGAATCGGCAGCTTTCTCATATCGATGCCGTAGTTCATATACATGCGGAACATTGCCGGAATCCTCTTCTCGATGGTTCCTTCGCCTCCCAGAAGCTCAATCATCGGAGTGTCCAGCCATACGCCCTGTTCTCCGCCCGGAACTTCTACGCCGCGGCCTTCCTGACATTCACGGATAACGCCAGACGCATTGACATCGCGGGTCTCCAGCGGATGGATATACGCCTCTCCCTCTGCATTGACAAGCTGTGCCCCTACGGAACGAACCTTCTCTGTAACGAGCGCCCCCAGAATCTGGGACGGATAAACAGCGCCTGTCGGATGATACTGGATAGAATCCTGATACAGAAGCTGTGCCCCTGCACGGTAGCCCAGAATCAGCCCGTCTGCCGTTGCACCATAATGGTTGGAGGTCGGAAATCCCTGATAGTGCATACGTCCCGCACCGCCTGTTGCGATGATCACCGTCTTTGCCTTTGCCACAAGATAGTCTCCGGTTTCCATATTTAAGAGAACAGCGCCTGCTGCCTGTCCCTTGTCATCTTTGATCAGCTCTACCGCAGAAGTAAACTCTACGACCGGAATCTGGCGGTTCAGCACTTCATCACGAAGCGTACGCATGATTTCTGCTCCAGAGTAATCCTTCGCAGCGTGCATTCTCTTTCTGGAAGTACCGCCGCCGTGCGTGGTGATCATTCTTCCGCTCTCTTCTTTGTCAAATTCCACGCCCAGGTCATTCAACCATTTGATTGCATCCGGCGCTTCCATAACCAGACGTTTTACCAGCTCCGGCTTCGCAGCAAAATGTCCGCCGCCAAAAGCGTCCAGATAGTGCTGTACCGGAGAGTCATTCTCTTTATCCGCAGCCTGGATACCGCCCTCAGCCATCATGGTATTCGCATCCCCGATACGCAGCTTTGTCACGATCATAACATTCGCGCCCGCTTCATGTGCCTCAATCGCTGCGGAAGAGCCTGCGCCGCCTCCTCCGATGACCAGTACGTCCACGTCATAATCCACTTTATTCAAATCAACCTGATCTGTCAGCAGACGGCTGTTGGAATGGAGCAGATGTACCAGCTCTTTGTTGGCCTTCTGTCCCTTGTTCGGGCCTACCTTGATCTCCTCGAAGGCTTCTTCTTTATAATCAGGATGAAATTCCTTAAGGAGTGCATCTTTTTCATCCGCAGTCAAACGTCTCGGTTCTGTAGACATACGTTCTTTTCTTGTGGCCTCTACCTTTTTGATAGATTCCATCATATACTCTGGATATGGTGTATACATGTTCTGCCCCTCCTTATTTCTCGATTTCTCTCGTATTGTAAAGTTCCTGCATCTCCGTGATCGGCTTTTGCATAATCTGCTCAATCAGCTCGTCATACTCGCCCCTGTTGATTTCCTCCACACGGTTTTTCAGATGCTCCGCCTCAGGCGCAATGTATTTTCCTGTAAGGCGTCTCGCCAGAAGTCCTACCATCGGATGGGAAATCTCTGCCGGGCAGCGTACCGAACAGCAGCCGCAGCTCACACAGTCAAAGGATTCCTCCGCACATTTCTCAAACTCGCCCCTCTGAGCGTATGCAATATACTGCATAACGTTCAAATCCTGAGGACATGCTTTCGTACATGCGTTACAGCCGATGCAGCTATAAATTTCCGGATAGAGCTCCATCATAATCTGCTGATTCGGCTTAATTTCATTAATATCATACGTTCTCTTATCGGTCGGGAAGAATGGGATGCTCGCTACATACATTCCCTCCTCCACCTGTGTCTGGCAGGCGAGACATGTCTTAAGCTCATTCTTTCCCTTAATTCTATAAATCGTGGCACACGCGCCGCAGAATCCATGACGGCATCCGCATCCCCTTTTCAGGGTGTATCCGGCATACTCCATTGCGGTCATGATGGTTAAATCTGCGGGGACGCTATATTTCTTGCCGAAAAAATATACGTTTACCATTTTTTCCATTGTAAGGTACCAGTCCTTTCTATATTTTATCTATCAGGTTTGGCAGTGCCAGGCTCAATTCCGCTTCGCTCCATCTCACTTGAGGGCTTCGCCCTATATCGTCCAACATAAACACATATCCGTATGCAAGCATCCGTCTATGTGTTTATGCCGTCCGCTGCACTGCTCATGCCTATCAATACTCATTAGGCATTTCATCGATCTCGTCGCAGCGGAATACGGGGCCGTCTTTGCAGACGTATTTGGAACCGATGTTGCAGCGGCCGCATTTTCCGACGCCGCACTTCATACGCAGCTCCAGGGTGGTGTACACCTGCTCTTTGGAGAAGCCCACCTCCTGTAAGCCTGCCAGCGTGAATTTAATCATAATGGGCGGTCCGCAAAGAAGCGCTGTCTTGTCTGTGGAAAAGCCAAGCTCTTTGACATAGTTCGGCACAAATCCCACATGGCCGTCCCAGCCTTCCTGCTCCCGGTCAATGGTAAGATACACGTTCACGCCCTCTGCTTTCATCCAGACTTCCTGGATTTCCTTTAACTGCACCAGATCGTCTGCGGAGCGGGAGCCGTATACGATATCCACAGTTCCGTAGTCTGCACGGTTATCCAGCACATAATTAATCACGGAACGCAGCGGCGCAAGCCCGATACCTCCTGCGATAAACAACAGGTTCTTTCCTTTCAGCTCGGTTTCCACCGGGAAATGATTTCCGTAAGGCCCTCTGACCGTAATCTCGTCGCCTACCTGGAGGCTGTGGAGATAGTCGGTAAGCACACCGCATTTCTTAATGCTGAATTCCTGATATTCTTTGTTGGTCGGTGAAGAAGTGATGGAAAACATGCCTTCACTGACGCCCGGCGCGCACACCATTGCGCACTGCCCCGGCATATGCTCGAAGAGCTTTCCGCCCTCCGGCGCGTTCACACGGAACGTCTTTACATCCGGTGTCTCCTGACGGATATCTGTAATCACGCCTACCTTTGGAATCAGCGTATCGAGCGTATAGTTTTTATGACAGGTACATTCGCTCATTCCTTGTCACCTCCCTGTTTCTGAAAGGCTTTGATAACCTTTACGATATTTAAAGACGCCGGACATTTCTCTACGCAGCGGCCGCATCCCACGCAGGAATACATGCCGTCATTGTTTGCCGGGAAATACACCAGCTTGTGCATGAATCTCTGACGGAATCTCTGCATCTGGCTGGTACGGTTGTTTCCGTGCGCCATCATGGTAAAGTCTGAATACATGCAGGAATCCCAGCAGCGGTAACGTTTCACGCCGTGTCCGGTATCATAGTCCTTGATGTCATAGCACTGGCAGGTCGGGCACACGAAGGTGCACGTTCCGCACGCCAGGCATGGTTTATAAAGTTCTTCCCAGAGCGGGGAATCAAATTTCTCAGAAAGTGCGTCTCCGTTCCATCCCTCAAGGGAGAGGTTCGAATATGGCAGCTTCTCCACGATACTGCGGATGGCCGCTTTCTCATCCTCCACTTTCTTTTCGTCTGCATCGTCCGCATCCGCAAGAAGGCTCTCTACGGCTTTTGTCAGCGCTTCGCCTTTCTCTGTGAGGGATTTCCAGTACAGGTTTCCTTCTGCCATCCATGTCGCCACATCGGCCGCCGGATTGGCGCAGTCGATACCGAACACTTTGCAGAAGCAGCTTTCTTCCGGCTCATGACATGCCATAGCCACAATAGTTCCATGCTCTCTTCTCGCGGCATAAAAGGTATCTACCGGGTCTGCCAGGAATACTTTATCCAGCACCTGAACCCCCTGGATATCGCAGGCTTTCATCCCGAAAACCACGAATTTCTGCTCTTTTAACGCCTCCGGCTCTATCTGAATCTTCTTTCCTTCTTTTACACAGGTATACAGGGTCTCGCTCTGCGGAAAAAATGCGTCCTTCGGGGATTTTACACTCTTTAAGGTGTCCAGATCCACTTGTGCATCCTCACTCCACACACCGAAGTTCACCTGCTCTGCGGTTTTCACCGGCAGATATAATTCCTGGGATTCGGCAATTAACCGGAATAATGCCGACAGATTCTCTTTTGCTATCTTATACATACATTATCCCCTTTCTCCCACGATACCCGGCTCCACGTCGTCAAACGTGAAGTTCGTGAGCGGCCCTCTTGCTTCTGTATCCTCGCCTGCCTGGAAGTCACCGTAGAATTCATTAATATCCTTGATGAATTTCCGGTTAAACAGATGCAGCGGAATTCCCTGGGGACATACCCTGCTGCACTCGCCGCAGTCCGTACATCTTCCCGCCACATGGAACGCGCGGATGATATGGAACATCTTCTCCTCGAAGGAATCCACGTTCGCTTTCTGGGCGCTGTCGAATTTATTGCTGTCAAAGACACATTTGCGGCAGCTACATGCCGGACAGACGTTCCTGCATGCGTTGCAGCGGATACATTTGCTCAGCTCTTTCTGGAAAAATGCAAATTTTTCTTCCGGGCTCATGGCCTCGATGCGCTCCACCTCTGTAAAGCGGTCCGCATCCTTCGTGTCTTTGGACTCTCCAATGATTTCATCGTAAATCTTATGTTCCTTTCCTTTGCACACATGGCATCTCTCCAGCATGGCGTCTGCATAGGAACAGGTCTTTTCTCCATAAATCGTCTGAACTGTCAGGGTATCCGCCTCATCCGTTATCTCCGCACCTTTGATGCTCTGGATTCCCTTGATGCCCTGCTTCCTGATTTTCTCAATATCCAGCTTGCCTTTGCAGCCCACGCCCACGATATAGGCTTTGTCCCGGTCTACCCGGTGTTCCTTGATGAGCTGGTTAAAGCTGTAGGTATCGCATGGTTTCAGGCACACAAGCGTCTTTCCTTCCAGTTTGGAAGCCTCTATCATATATTTGCTGAGGTTCGCCCCGCAGAATCCGTTGTACACGAAATCCTTAAGGCTCTCCACGCTTTCAAAGTATGCCGGTTCCGGATTGTAGGGCAGGTCTCCGGCTTTCCAGCCGAGAACCCGTGCGACTGTTCCGTCAGCCAGCAGCTCTTTTGCACGGTTGATTAATTCCTGCATCTCAAATCCTCCAATCTTACGTTCTTGCCCAGGGAACGGATTTTCTCTACGAACTCATTCATGGTAGTAGAGAATTTCACGCCCTCTGCCGCAGACACCCACTCAACGCGGGTACGTCCGTTTTCCACGCCGATGTAGTCCAGCATGGAGAACAGCAGCGTCATACGCCTTCTCGCGTAATAGTTTCCGGTGCTGTAGTGGCAGTCTCCCGGATGGCAGCCGCACATGATGACGCCGTCCGCTCCCTTTTCAAATGCCCGCAGGATGAACATCGGATTCACGCGGCAGGAACAGGGAACACGGATAATCTTTACATCCGCAGGATAGCCGAGACGGCTGCTTCCTGCCAGGTCTGCGCCCGCATAGCTGCACCAGTTACAACAGAACGCCACGATTTTCGGTCTGAATTCTTCTTTTGCTTCTATCGACATATTGCATCCACCTCCGCTAGAATCTGTCTGTTCGAGAATCCCTGAAGGTCCATAGCGCCGGACGGGCAGGCTACGGTACAGGCGCCGCATCCCTGGCACAGTGCGCTGTTGACTACCGCTATGCGGCGTGTCTCACGGATTCCGTGGTCATTGACCTGTCTGTCCTCATAAGTGATGGCTCCGTACGGGCATACATTCGCACAGGTGGAACATCCGTTACACAGAAGTTCGTCGGACTGCGCGGTACACGGGTTCGTCAGCAGCTTATCCTTTGCCAGCAGTCCGATGGCTTTTACCGCCGCCGCGCCTGCCTGGGCTACCGTCTCCGGAATATCCTTCGGTCCCTGGCATACGCCGGACAGGAAAATACCTGCGGTCGGGGACTCTACCGGACGGAGCTTCGCATGTGCTTCCGTCAGGAAATTGTTGGTATCAATGCTGGCCGTCAGCATGGTCGCTATCTTTCTCACGCCAGAATTCGGCTCGATGGCTGTCGCCAGGACGACCATATCCGCCTCTTTTAAAATCTGCTTATTGTCCAGAAGGTCGGAACCCTGAACCAGCAGCTTTCCGTTTGGCTGGGGAATGACTTTTCCTACCTGGCCTTTGATGTAGTTGACGCCGTACTGCTCTACGGCCCTGCGGTAAAACTCGTCAAAGTTCTTACCCGGCGTACGCACGTCAATATAAAATACGGTCACGTTTACATCCGGATATTTATCACGAATCAGCATCGCATGTTTTGCCGTGTACATACAGCAGATTTTAGAACAGTAAGGCTTTCCTCTGTCGTCTGCACAGCGGCTGCCCACACACTGTACGAATACCATCTCCTTCGGCGCTTTTCCATCGGAAAGACGCTCCAGATGTCCCTTCGTCGGGCCTGCCGCATTCATGATACGCTCCAGCTCCAGGGAGGTAATGACGTCCTTGCTCTGGTTGTAAGCATACTCATCGTAATTGTCCAGCTTAATCGTATCGAATCCGGTAGCCACCACGATGGCTCCGTATTTCTCTGTGATAATTTCATCCTTCTGCGTGTAGTCAATCGCTCCTGCCTGGCAGACTTTGGAGCAGACGCCGCATTTTCCGGTCTTGAACTTAATACAATTCTCCGTATCAATAACCGGAACGTTTGGAATCGCCTGTGCAAACGGCGTGTAAATCGCGCTTCTCGTATTCAGGCCCCGGTTAAATTCACTCAGCGCTTTCTTGGACGGGCATTTTTCCTGGCAGACGCCGCAGCCGGTACATTTGTCCATGTCCACATATCTTGCTTTCTTGCGGATATCCACGGTAAAATCTCCCACGAACCCGCTGACTTTTTCTACTTCGCTATATGTATAAATATGAATCTTCTCGTGTGCCGACGCCTCCACCATCTTCGGCGTCAGGATACAGGCGGAGCAGTCCAGGGTCGGGAATGTCTTGTCAAGCTGTGACATCCTTCCGCCGATGCTCGGCTCCTTCTCCACGATATCGACTTCATACCCCGCGTCCGCAATGTCAAGCGCGGTCTGGATACCTGCGATACCTCCGCCGATAATCAGCGCCCTCTTGGTCACGCGGCTTTCGCCGGGTTTCAGCGGGGCATTTAAGTTTACTTTCGCAATCGCCGCCCTGGCGAGGATGACCGCTTTCTTCGTAGCCTCCTCCATATCCTTGTGAATCCAGGAGCAGTGCTCGCGGATATTTGCGATTTCCACCATATACGGGTTCAGTCCGGCTTTCTCCGCCGCCTTCCGGAATGTCGTCTCGTGCATACGCGGGGAACAGGAACATACTACGATTCCTGTCAGATTTTTTTCTTTGATGGCTGCGATGATTTTCTCCTGCCCTGCCTCAGAACACATATACTGGTAATCCTCGGCATGAACCACTCCCGGCTCCAGGAGCGCCATCTCGGCAACCTTCTTTACATCTACCGTAGCGGCGATATTACTTCCGCAATGGCAGACAAATACTCCTATCCTCTGCATTCTGTGCTTACCTCCTGTATCTTCTGAATGCGCTGACTAAAAGCTGCTGCGGCAGCTCCGGATCAAGAAGCTCCGGAATCTCGTCCGCCTTCAGGTAATTCTGCCCTTTCTGGCGGACAACGATCTGCCTTGCCGCATCAATCAGCTTGCCTGGCTTTACATCCCTCGGACAGCGCTCCACACATGCAAAGCATGAAAGACATTTCCACAGGGATTTGGACTGTACCAGCGTCTCAATATCCTCGTTTGCCACATAGGACACGAACTGATGGGGTTTGATGTCCATCTCGTTGTAAGCCGGACAGGTAGCGGAACACTTGCCGCATTTCATACACTTCAAAGGATTGACGCCGCTGATTTCTTTTATTAATTCAGCCTGTTTCTTCTCTTTGCTCATGCCTTGTCCACCTCCTCTTTCACACCCAAAGCTTCTGCCAGAAGTTCTGTGAAATAGTATACCGGAAGCCCGTTCTGCACACTGTTGTTCAGATTGTACAGGCACAATGGACAGGCGGTAATCAGCATTTCCGCACCGAAGCCTTCCGCGCTCTCCATGATGTTATGGCACATATTTTGGGACATGTCTTTTTCTTTCAGGGAGATGTAGCCGCCGCAGCATTCGTTCCGGTACGGGTAAATCACCGGCTCCGCGCCGATGGCACGGATGAAGTCTTCAAGAATCTTCGGATTCTCCGGGTTGTCAAACTGTAGAATCTTGCCGGGGCGCAGAAGCAGACAGCCATAGTAAGCGCCGATTTTCTTTCCGGTCAGTGGATTTGTAACTTTCTCCTTTAGCGTATCAAACCCTACACGGTCACGCAGTACTTCCAGAAAATGAAGGACTGTTGTCTCACCTGCGTAGGGCTCTTCAAGCTTCATGTAATTATTTGCTCTGGTACGGATGTCCTCGACATTCCGCATATCATCGTTCACACGCTTGATGACGTGATGACAGGCAGAACAGAGCGTCACCAGATCCTGATGCTTCTCTTTTGCTTCATTTAAAGCACGTACGGAAGAAAGCTTCGTGGCAATCTCATCGCTGCCCAGCGGGTATACGCCGCCGCAGCACTGCCAGTTCTCAATCTCTTCCAGCTCAAATCCCAGCGCCTTCGCGGAAGCTCTGGCATAAGCATCCAGGTCTTTCGCCTTTGTTCTCAGGGTACATCCCGGATAGTAACTGTACTTCATCATTATGTTGTCCTTTCTTTATTTTTATTGCGGCTGTCACAGAAATTTTCCCAAAACAGCCGCAATATCCTGTTTACTCACCCGGCAAAGCCCGCCGGGCCATCCGAAAGAAATTTTCCGGAAAAGATTAAAGTTCGATCTGCGCGATCACTGCTTTCAGCGCATCCGCACTTGCCTTCAACTGTGCAATCTCCTCTTTGTTCATGCGCATCGGCACTTTACCGCGGATTCCTTCCGGTCCTACCAGCGTCAGGGTACTTAAACATACATCCTCAATGCCGTACTCACCGTGCATCATAGAAGAAACGGTAGCCATAGAATCAGAAGAAGCCAGCAGAATGTTGCAAAGCTTGCATACCGCTTTTGCAATCGCATAGAAAGTAGCTCCCTTGTTTGCAATGATGCGCCCGCCGGATTTCTGTACGTACTCAAGCATACCCGGCTTATCCAGCACATCGATTTCCACGCCCTTGTCCTCAACAAGCTTCGCATATTCATCCACACTCACGCCTGAAATGTAAGCGCCTGTCCACGGAATGAAAGAAGTATCGCCATGCTCGCCAAATACATAAGCATGAATGTTCTTCTGCGCCACTTTAAAGTGCTCGGAAAGTCCGCAGCGCAGACGAGCCGTATCCAGCAGCGTACCGGAACCTACAATCTGGTTCTCCGGAATTCCGGAAATCTTTGTAAACACATAAGTCATGATGTCTACCGGGTTGCTTACGATTACGTAAAGTGCATTTGGTGCAACGGATACGATCTCCGGTGTGATGGATTTCAGGATATTAACATTTGTCTGTGTAAGCTCAATTCTTGTCTGGCCCGGTTTCCGTGCGATACCTGAGGTGATGATTACGATATCAGAATCTTTTGCATCCGCATACTCGCCTGCAACGATGGAGACTGGGTCACGGAAACAGGTTCCCTGTGCGATATCCATAACTTCTCCTTCCACCTTCTGCTTATTAATGTCGATCAGGACGATCTCAGATGCGATGTCCTCGTTTGATAATGTGTATGCGATGGTAGCTCCTACGCTTCCTGCTCCGATAATGGTAATTTTGCTGCTCATAGTATTCCTTTCCTTTCTTTGACATTGTCTTTATTTTAACGATTGTGACAAAAAAATATGAAACCGTGCCAGTTCACCTTTTCCCCTTGACTTTCTAAATACAGGGCAGAGTCTGGAAAATTCTGACACAAAAAATACTCCGAGTCAACTACCTCATTACTCCGCTCTAAGAAAGCATTCGCTCGATTTCACTGATGCCATCATATCATATTGACAAGAAATTAACAAGTGCTTTTCCATAGTTTTTTGTAGAAATTTGAGGATATTTTTTTCCTTTCTGATTTTATGGTAATCTACTGGACATCACACTTCCAAAATGCTATGATGTTGAAAACTATGAAGGAGGTATCAGAATTATGATTCGAACTTTATTGAAACCCCTGTCGTTTCTTCCGGCTTTGCTGCTCATGTATATGATTTTCTCCTTTTCCGCCCAGCCGGGTGAAGTCTCCTCACAGATGAGCTACAAGGTCAGCTATAAAATCGTAGAAACAGCCAATTACATATTCGACGTGAATCTACAGGACTGGCAGATTTCCGAATGGTCCGATAAAATCAATTTTATTACCCGGAAGCTGGCGCACATGGCTGAGTATTTCGCGCTTGCCGTGGCAGTATCCTTTCCTTTATATGTATACGGACTGCACGGCATATGGCTGATGCTGGCCGCCGGATTGATCTGCGTGGGCTTTGCCTGCGGCGACGAGTATCATCAGGCCTTTGTCGCAGGGCGAAGCCCCTCTAAAAAGGATGTTTGTATTGACAGCGCAGGCGTGCTCTTCGGAATCCTTCTGGTTCGTATCGTCGGATGGACCGGACGGAAAACCATCTTCAAACCAAAGGAAAAAGAAAAAACGCGCAGATTCAGAAAATCAAAGCAGCCCTCCTGTCAGAATCCGGACGAGGATTGGCTGGACGAAGAGGATATCGACATTGACAGCCCTCCGGACCCATTCTATTCCCCTGACTGGCACGACGATTCCCGAAAAGACGACTGGGGGATGGACGACAGGCCGCCGCTTCGGGAACAGCCGCCACTTCGGGAACAGGCCCCACTTCGGGAACAGCCCCCGTTCCGGGAGACAGAAGCGCCGCCCTGGAAACGAAAAAAAGTAAAAAAAGAAAAAGACTGGTTCTTTGATATGTAAAAGAACAACAGTCTTTGTTGTATTTCAGATCACAGGGAAATGTTTTTTATGAGACGGTACCGCCCATTCTAAGGGCGGTACCGTCTTTTCCTGTTACATGCCAAACGCCACTCTTTTGGAAACAATACCTGTACACACGAAGCTACCGCAGGTAAGGAATCATGACTTCTAAAATATCTGCAATGTGCTCTCTTTCCCCCCTGGGTAAATCACGCGTTACAGTAAACAACCGGTCAGAAAGGCAGACAATATTTTCTCTCTGACAAACTCTCTCTTCTCCAAAAATCAGATAATCTGTCGAAACATTCAGGTGTACGGAAAGCCTTTCCAGCGTAGGAAGAGACATCATTTTCATCCCCTTTTCGATCTCATAAATATAATGGGGCGATACTTCAACCAATTCCGCAAGCCCTTCCTGCGTATATCCCTTAGAACGCCTGCAATTTCTAATTCTTGACCCAATCAACTTCAAATCCATCCCGGCTGCCTCTGTTCCTCATTTTTCTAAAATTTATATCTTTTAGCTATATTTTAAAACTATCTGATGGATATATTTTTTAATAGTATATTGCTATTAGATATATTTATGCTATAATTGTTCCATTGAGCCTTTGCCAAAAAAGCCTTTGGCTTTAGAACTGAAACAGAAAAACCAGAATTTTCTGAATGTTGATACGAAAGAAACGAAAGGAAGCCCCTGCCATGCAGATTGCATTATGCGACAACGATAAAAAAATTCTTTCTACCCTGGATACCTGCATCCATGCCTATTTTTCAGCAACCGCTTTTCATCTGAAAACAGACTGTTTTCTCTGTGCAGAGACTTTTCTTTCTTCCGCTCTGGATTATGAAATTGTATTTATGGGAGTCCATCTGAATGGAATGAGCGGCGTCGAAGCAGCCAGAATCTTAAAACCTGCATGGACCGGCCACATTGTGTTTATCGACTCCGGCCGTGAGTCTGCCATAGATGCTTTTGATCTCGGCGCTGCCCACTATCTGCTCAAACCTCTGACTGCAAAAGATATTTTCGAAGCATTAGACCGCTGCCTGGCACGCCCCGGAAAACCTTCCCGCGAAATCCTCAAAGTAAAAAGCGGCAGCATTATGATTCCCGTTCCTATAGACGACATCACTTACATTGAAGTTTTCAATAAAGTTTGCGTCATCCACACCACAAGCCGTTCTATCCAGACTTATACTTCGCTGGATGCTTTATCAAGGCAGCTAAGCCAGCGTCTTTTTATCCGCGCACAGCGCAGCTACCTTGTCCACATAGAATTTATCGACGCCTTCCTTTACGATTCTGTCCTCCTGAAAAATGGGTTGACAATCGGGCTGACGCGCAAAAAACGCGCGGAACTGAAAAAACAATATCAGGATTACCTTCAAACCAGCGCCATGACATCACGCTCTTTTTGAAAGCCGCCGCTCACTTCGCTGGCCGCGGCCTTCGTAATCCGTTCGCAACCCTATGAAAACTTTTTCTATTAAGAATATTGCAATCCAAATTGGCGTATGCTATAATGCCAGTGAGAAAAAGAAGTAATAGTGTCATATAGGCACAAAAGAAAACCCCCGGAGCGGCATCTCCGGGGGTTTTTGGTTAGTTGTCATGATTCCTGCCGTCTAACCATTTGATGATGTAGTGGCAGGCTACACCACCCATGACGGTGATTAAAAAAGAAATAATAGCATCTGTCATATAGGCACCCCCTTTCCGTTGCCGGATTAGGCATGACAACATACGGATTATATCATACTCTTATTGTTTATACAATATCCCTCATTCTTTATCTACCGTCTCTTCCCCCACCTCCACTCATACGCCGCCATCATCACCACAGAAACCCCTGCGAGCATCCACATTCCCACAGAAAATCCCGCATTTAAGATACCGCCGAATACTACGGTTCCCACGGATTCTCCTGCGTTATCGGCAAAGTTATACAATCCCATGGCTCTGTCCTCGCCAAACTCCGCCACTTCTTTCTGCCCGCAGAATACGATTTCCCGAATCGGAGCGCCAAAGCTCTTCGCTGCGCCCAGCGCCAAAAGCACGAATGCCAGCATAAACAGATTCTGGAAATATCCAAAAAGCACCATGGCGGCAAGGGAAAGCAGACTTGAGAGGTACATGGAAAAACGTCCCATAGCCTTTAACATCACCTTCGTAAGCGTGCCGCTCAGGAAAATCCCCACCAGACAGTTCATAACCAGAAGGAGGCTTGTCTGAGACTCTCCCAGACCATAAGCGTCTCCAAAGACCGGAAGGAAATAGCTGGTGAAGCCATTGATGATCGTATAGGGAATCAGCATAAGGAGAAAGAAGCCCAGCGTATGCCCGGAAAACAGGAAGCGCAGAGCGCTTTTCTTCTTCTCCGTCTCTTTTTTCTGCATATGGAACGCTCTTCCCACCAGTACAGAAAAGACCGCCAGCGCAAGCCAGATTCCCGCCGAAAAAAAGAACATGTCTGACTCGCCCAGGCGCTCTGCCAGCGCCGCCCCGATCACGGTTCCGGAAATCATTCCGGTAAGGATGGCCCCGTTCATCACGGAAAACCCTTCTGCCTGCTCCTCCTTCTTCTGGTTTGCCACCAGGATAGACAGGGCATTCATAAAAAATCCGCAGCCGATCCCATTCAACAGCAGACCGCCTGCCGCCATCCAGTAATTCCCCGCCAACGCCATCATCAAATCGCCTGACAGACTAAACAAAGCTCCAAGCGCCGCCACTGTCCGGAATCCCAGCTTTCGGATAAACCCTGCACACGCCAGCGACATAACGCCGATCATCATAAAGTTTAAGGTCAGCGGCAGAGAGCCTGCAAGCTCCCGCCCAAAGGGCAGCGCTTCCTCATAGAAGGATTCCATGTAGACAGGAAGGAAACTGGTAGGCATATTGTAAGCGGCGAAGCACAGCAGCACCAGGATACGGAACCAGGAAACCGGAAATACCTTCCCTGCCGCCGTTTCCCTGCGCTTCTTCCATTCTCTGTGGGATTTCAGAAAGGCCATGCTCTCGTTGATCAGGAAAATGGCAATGATAACCATCAAGGTAATTTCCACCATAATATTTACACAGATTTCATTCACTTTCCCGCTCAGGGTATCCGATACCATTCCGATTTCAACGATTCCGGCAACGTCTCCTTTTTCATCCTTCACAGGCGCTTTTACATAGACATAAGACCCGGTAGCATCCGACTTCCCGTCATTGATATACCGCTCCCCCGTCTTATAGACGTTTCTCGCTTCTTCGGCTTCTCCCGCGTCCAGAGGGTAATACGCCCCAATGGAGTTATCCAGATAAGCCAGCGCATAGCACCTGTTATCTTCTACTTTCACCAGATTACAGTACATATTCTCACTGTATTTGCTGGATACATCAATCAGTTTTCCCATAAAGTCCTGTAGCCTGCGGTAGCTCTCATTTCCATAATCCGCCGGATAGCGGACGCCCTTTAACAGCTCCGGGTTCATGGTATCCGTAGCGATCTGGGTAATGCTGCACATGCTGTCAAGCTGTTCTTCTATGTACACATTCCGGAACTGGGTAAGCATATTTGTCATCACTACCATCGTCGAGCAGCCCACGGCCGCCGCCAGAATCAGCATCAGCCTGTTTTTGAACAAAATCTTTGCAAGAATCAGATATTTCACAAGCGCCAGCAGGTAATACAGGAGAATAAGCCCGGAAACAGCGAACGCCCCAAAGCGGAAGGCCAGCGCCAGCCGAAACCTCCCGTGATAAGGCGCTGTGTCAAATCCTGTGTACTCCATAGTATCCAGGCGCAGGCATCCGGCTCTGTCATTAAAGGCCAGGCACAGAACCTCCGCCCCGTTATCCGCCCTGACCTGAACCGTCTCAAGAATCGCCTGTGCCACGTCCTGTCCCGTAAGCTTTGAAAGCGTCTGCGCATCCAGGAAAACTTCTGCTTTTCCATCCTCGATCCGATAGATTTCCTGATTACAGATATCCGTAAAGTAGACGCATCCTTTTTCCGAACATTCGACAGAAAAAGGAAGAAGATATGTATCCTGCGGAGTCTGGTACAAAAGCTGCTTCCCATTTTCCCCTGCTTGGTACACGCCGCCGGATTTATCGGTCAGGTACACGCTCCTTTCGCTGCCCACAGCAAAATCCTGCACATTTTCCACCTGCTCCCAGGGCGTCTGCATGATTCTCTCCGGCTCACGCATCCCCTCCCGGATGCGGTAGAGGGAAAAACTTCCCTCCGCTGCCTCCACATTGACAAAACGGATTTCCCCCTCCATCGAAACCAGAGAAAAAATCTGGCGCTTCATAATCATCGCATCCGAATAATCATTTTCAAACACGACTTCCTGAAACTTCCCGTTCCTGTCAAAACGAAGAATGCGGTCCTGAAAAAGCCCCAGTCCCGTGTCATTCCAGATGACGTCCAGCACATAGATGTTTCCCTCCCCGTCTACAGCCACTTCATCCGCCTCTGAAAATACATCGTCCCCGTGATCCATACAGGACACCCTCGCATCAATCTCCCCCTCCGGATTCAGCTTTAAAATCTCGCTCTTTCCGTCATTGATGATATAGGTATTTCCTTTCCCGTCCCTTGTGGTAAAATAGGGATTTTCTATCTTTCTCCCCGCAGACGGCGTAAGGGGGCACAGCCACCACTGAAGCAGTCCAGCCGTCAGCAGGATAGCCGCCGCGCACAGCGCCGCTCCATCCTTTTTCCGAAACTGTAATTTATGAAAACATGAAAACATTTTTCTCCTCCCTGTTATGCCAACTGCCTTCTGGCCATCGCCGCAAACTTTCCGTTTTTCTCCATCAGCGTCTCATACGTCCCTTCTTCCGCAATCCGCCCGTTTTCCAGATAAAGAATCCTGTCGCAGTCCCTGATCGTGGACAGGCGGTGGGCAATCACCAGACGGGTACATGCCATTTCCCTCAGTGTTTTTACCACTATGGCCTGCGTCAGATTATCCAGCGCTGAAGTAGCCTCATCAAACAGAAGAACCGAAGGATTTGCCGCCAGCGCCCTTGCAATCAGAATGCGCTGCTTCTGCCCTCCGGAAAGCCCGCCGCCCTCCTCAGAAAGCATGGTAAACATTCCCATCGGCATATTTTCAATGTCCTCTGCCACGCCCGCTTTTCCTGCCGCTTCCCAGGCTTCTTCCATCGACAGCCAGGGTGCGCAGATGGCGATGTTCGAAAAAATATCGCCGGAAAACAGTTTTCCTTCCTGCAAAACCACGCCGATCTTCCGGCGCAAAGATGCAAGGTCAAGTCCTGTAATATCCCTGCCGTCATAGTAAACAGAGCCGGACTGCGCCCTCTCAAATCCCAGTAAAAGCCGCATCAGCGTAGATTTCCCGCATCCGGAACCGCCCACGATTCCGATATATTCTCCGGGGGATACCCTGAGATTCATCTGCTCCAGCACATAGGGCATATCCTCCTGATACCGGAAATTCACGTTGCAGATTTCAATTTCTCCGGCAAGCTCTTTGACCGGCTCCTTCCCGCCCTGATTTTCCGGCGTTTCCGTAAGAATCGGGCGAAGCATTTCTAAGGTGGGCTTCAGGCTCCCCGCCTGCCTGCCCAGATCCGCCAGCGCCATGACCGCGAACACAAAGGAAGAAAACGCCGCCTGGAAAGCGATAAACATGGACGCAGGAATACCGCTTTGATACGCCTTTATGTACAGGTAAATGCTTCCTCCCGCAGAAACCGCCGTTCCGATCACTCCTGCAATCTGAAGATAGCGTCCGGGAAGAACCGGCTTTTCCCGGTAAGCCGCCGCCCAGCGTCCAAAAGCCCTGGCTTCTGCGCCCGCCATACGGATTTTCGCCATCCCCCCCAAAAGCTGGCACACCATGCCTGTCACTGCATTTCCCGCCCGGTTTTCCTCCTGCTTTCTCCGAACCTGGAAAAAGCACATACATCCCGTATTCAGCGTCAGAAGCAGGATAATGAAAACCGAAGGCATCACCAGCTCCCTGGCAAACGCAGAAATCTGAAACAGGTAAATCACAGACAAAAGCGCAGTCAGGGCGGTCGGTATCATCTCTCCTCCCAGAAGCGCGCAGACCTGGTTCACCGCATCCGCCCTCCCGAAAAGTTCGCCTGAGTCATAGTCCCGGAAAAACCGCACCGGGAGGTGAAACATTCTGTCCCATACCGCACTCTGCGCCGCAGCCGCCATTTTATTTCCAATTCGCGCCACCCAGACATTCCGCGCCAGCCCGATTAAGGCAGAAAAAAGAATACTGCTTACGACAAGCACCAGAATTCCCGGAAGCTCCTTTGCCGTCCCGGAAGGAATCACCGTGTCGTACACGATACGGCTGATGTACGGCAGAATCAGTCCCGCCAGTTCCAGAAGCAGGCTGATTCCAAATACCGCCAGCACATCTGCCGCAGACAGGCTCTGCAAAAGAAACTTTCCAAAAGCCCCCATTCCTGTCTCTTCCTTGGGCAGAGGCTTATAAAAGCAATACGCTATCCTCTGAAATTCTTCCGCATCTTTTCCGGCGAGCCTGTCGCGGCCTCCCTGTACGGCGCGGCAGTACCTGTGAGAACCGCCTGGAAGCAGCGCCAGGGCTTTTCCTTCCCTGTCAAATGCCAGAAGGGGCATTGACGCCTCCTTCCACCATTCTCCCGTCAGTGCGATCTTGCGCATCAGAAGCCCGGTTTCCGCCTGCACCACATCCAGAACCGCCTGTACCTCCTCCATTCCCTCCACGGGCTCCGGCATCTCCATCCGGAAATAGAGAAGTATCTTCTCCATCTCCCGCCATACGCTGCCGCAGTCCCGGCTCCTGTACCCGGCGCTTCCTTTTCCGGTCAGCGAACCATACAGCAGCCGGGACGCATCACGCAGACATTCCCTGTCCCTTTGTTGTCTCTGCATCTCCATAGTTTCCTCTTTCCTGACGCACTTGCTGCGTCAATCACTTCTTACCAGCCTGGCGTAAGCGCCTTCTTTTGCCATCAGTTCTTCATGCGTCCCCCGCTCTGCCGCGCGCCCCTCTTTGAGCAAAATGATTTCGTCCGCGTCCCGGATGGCAGACAGGCGGTGGGCGATTACAAAGCAGGTAATCCCCCGTCTCTTTACGGCTTCCATCACCCGTTTTTCCGTCATAGCATCCAGGGCAGACGTGGCCTCGTCCAAAATCAGAATCCGGGGATTCGCAGCCAATGCCCTCGCGATTTCCAGCCGCTGTCTCTGACCGCCGGACAAATCAGAACCGCCTTCCCTCAGGACATACTGATACCCTTCCTTTCTCGCCATAATATCTTCATGAATGCAGGCGTCCTTGCAGGCATTGATCAGGTTTTCCTCACTCGCCGTATCGTCCCACAGCGTCAGGTTTTCCAGGATCGTGCCGGAAAACAGGGAAATGCTCTGGTCGACAACCGCCACCGAATCCGTAAACGCATCCCGCGCAATTTCTCTTTTTTCCTTTCCATCAAACAGAATCTTTCCGTCAGACGGCTGATACAGCCCTGCCAGCAGTTTGGCAAGCGTGGATTTCCCGCTGCCGCTGCCGCCTGTCAGGGCAATCATCTCCCCCGGATCTGCTTTCATGGAAAATTCCCGGATGAGAGGCTCCGTAACCGGGCTGTATCCAAAGCTTACTCCCTGCACTTCTACCCTGCCTGTCAGTCTGTCCCTGCTTCTTCCTCCGTCGCCAAACAGTTCCTCCTCCGTTACGTCCTCTTCATAATCCATCACATCGCGGATTCGGTCCTCACTTCCCGCCAGCTTCTGCCAGGACTGCATACAGGCGGCAAAAGAGGGCATCGGTGCAAAGAAAAGATTGACAAACCCCTGGAAAGCCGCCAGCGTACCCACCGTCAGCCTTCCCTCAAAAACCGCCGAAATCCCGGCAAGCAGGATAGCCGCGTTGCACAGCCCAGCCAAAAGCCCCGGCAGCATCCGCAGAATAACGCCCCGCTTCTCCGTTTTTAACAGGGAGTTATTATATTTCGTCTGATAACCCATGATCTTTTCCAGCATCCCCTGCTCGGCGCCGCTGGCCTTCACGGTTTCTATCATGGAAATCCCGGAAATCATCATCCCGGCAAGCCTGCCCTCATCACGCTGCATACTTCTGGCGCTGTTGGCGCTCTCCTTTGACAGCAGAATGACTGCCGCGATATTTACCACTCCTCCGGCAAGCCCTAAAAACGCCATTCCCGCATCAAAGCTCAGCATAATGCCAAAGAGCATCGCCATCATCACCAGATCGGCCGCAGCCGGAAGCATCTGCTCCATCAACACTCCCGCTGCTTCTTCATTGCTGTCGGCACGGGATACGATATCCCCGGAAAAACGCTGCGCAAAAAAGCTCATCGGCAGGCGAAGCACCTTCCACATAAATTTCGCCGTTCCTTCCAGCGCCATCTTCGCCCGCATCCTTTCCATCAGGATATTTTTCATGCTTCCCACCAGAAGCCCCAGCACACACACGGCGGACATCGCCCCAATCAGGGGTGGAAACCACTCCCTCGCATTTCCGAGCAGTATCTTGTCCGTATAAATCCGGTAAAAGACCGGCTGGAGCATATTCAGCGCCGCATACAGCACGCCCAGAACCATTGCTGCCGCCAGAGGAACTTTCATTCCCGCCAGGCGGCTTTTCAGAAACACCGCGCCGTTTTTCGGCTTTCCTTCCGGTATAAAAGTTTCACCTGGGGTAAAGCTTAGGACGATTCCGGTAAAAGACGTCTCAAAGTCCTTCCAATCTACCCGCACCGCTCCCGCCGCCGGGTCGTTAATCAGCGCTTTCCCTTTTTCAAAGCCGCATAAAACCACGAAGTGATTAAAATTCCAGTGGAGAATCATCGGAAAATCGTCCCTCTTTTTCAGGCTCTCCGCACGCATCTTAAATGCCCTTGCTTCCAGCCCGTGCCTTTTCGCCGCCTTTACGATATATTTTGCGCTGCTCCCATCCCTGGTCACATTGCAGTCGATACGCATCCTTTCCAGCGGGATATAGCGTTGATAATAAGCCAGCACCATCGCCAGGGAAGCCGCCCCGCATTCCACCGCTTCCATCTGGAGGATCACCGGAACCTTTCTCTTTCTTTTCATATGTTCCCTCCTCTAGCGCAGCAGCAGCTCATACGGCCTGTACTCACTTTTTACAATATGTACCCGGCATTTATCCCCTGATTTTACGGACAGCCCTTCTCCCCTGCGATTCGACCAGATATAGGAATTTTCAGCTCCCTCTGAGATTCCCAGATGGATTTTCACCTCTACACAGCCTGTTTTGGGCAAAAGATCCTCCACATACTCCAGAGTCCCCATATGCCGGATGATTCCATTTTCCGTCGCCAGATTTTCTGAAATCCCGGCTACGACCCCTGTCATATACCCATACTCTTCACGGGCCGCATAAGCAGGCGTGACCTGGGCTTCCATTCCGATTTCCAGAGTGTTTGCCTCCTCCTTTGGAATATAGAGCAGAATTTCCTGATAGCCATAAGGGCTGCTGGGAATCACAGAAGCAATCAATGCACCCGCTTCTACAGACGTCCCCGAAAGCTCCGCCCTCTGCACGATTCCATCCGTAGTGCTGCGGATCAGGGACTGCCCCACGCGCCGGTTTATTTCCTCCTCAAGTTCCAGATACTCCTGAGTTTCTTTTCCATACGTTTCCTGTTTCCTGCGAAGCCTGTCAATCTCCTCCATCTGCTCCTCGTTTGCAATCACCGCCAGGATATCTCCATCCGAGACACGATCCCCCTCCTTTACCAGAACGTCCTGTACCACGCCTCCGATTTCGGTATTTAAAAGAACCACATCCTCATTGTCAAAGATGACGCCTTCATAGTCCGCTCCGCTCGAAACCGTCCCGACACACATCCACAGCGCCGCCGCCGCCACTCCCAAAAGGATTGCCGCAAAAAGAATCCACATCGGAAGGTTCATAAGTTTCACTGGTTCATCCAGCCCCTCCGTATCCGCCAGACGCTCCAGCGCCGTGCGGTTGAAAAGTTCCTTTTTCATCTCATTCCTCCTCGAACACAAACTCGCCGCCCCGGCATACTGCCACGGGACATTCCCCGGCAAGCAGCCGCCCGCTCTCATCAAACCGCAGGGTTCCCGCCGCTCCCTCATATCCATCCTCAGATTTCAGCGCGCTCATAAAAGCCGCCTTTACATCCCCGGTCTTTTTATAGCATTCCGCCAACATCCGGAACAAATCATAGTACTGAACTGCCGCCGTCGAAAAGGTCTGCCCGGATTCCTTCTCGTACTTCGCCACAAAAGCCGTGAGCTTATCGCTTTTCACATAAGGGTACACGGGGACAATGACCGCACCTTCAAGACCCGTTCCATATTCCTGCAAAATCTCCGTACTGTCCAGCGCATAGTCCCCTGCCACGGTGAGCCCCGGCGCTTTCTCCCGCAGACGGCGAATCAGCCATGCACTGTCCTCCCTGTCATAAAAGTTCGCCACCACCGCGTCCACGCCCAGTTTCCGGCAGCGTACGAGCAGGGCAGATAACGACTCCTCATCAAAAGGCCCCGTAACGGAATCCTTCACAGAAATCCCTTCTTCTTTCTCAAGGGCCGCCTGAAGCCCTCTGATTTCATCCTTCTCAAACTTCGTATCTGAATGGCACAGAGCGATGCTCTTTACTCCCTTTTCCGCCAGCCATGTGCCAATCCGGTTCCCGATGGCTTTTCCGCTCAGAAAATCCGCCAGAAAATACGCATAGCCCGCATCCGCCACCTCATCGTAACATCCCATCGTCACCACCAGCGGTTTCTCCGCTTCCTCGAAAATCTCTGCCGTCGCTCCGATCGATTCAAAATTCTGAAAAGACAGCGCTACATCCACTTCCTCATCCCCAGCCAGCGCTTTCGCCAGGGAAATCCCTCTCGCATAGTCTTCCCCGTCGTCTACGATGTCAAGCTCTACCGTGATTCCCAGTTCTTCCTTAATCTCCTTTAACGCCAGGGAAATGCCATTTTCAATCCCGGCGTCCGAGTGGTAGTAGTCCCCGCTGTCCAGAATCGTAACGCGCAGGACAGACTTATCCCTCGCCGTTTCCTCCCGGCTCTCTCCCGCTCCCGCCAGAGCCAGCCCCAGACAGCCAGAAATCACCGCCGCAAGCGCTGCCCCAAGCCATATTCTTTTCTTCATTTCAACCTCCATATTCTTTGAACTCCATCGCCGCATGATAAATGGTATTCTTCCCGTCGCCGCTGAGGTATTCGGGATAAAGAATCTGCGCAAGTTTCATATCCCCTTTGTGGATTTTTCTGCATTTCCTTCCAGAATCTGTCTCGTCTACGCTGTCGAGCTGCACGACATACTTTGTCCCGTAGAAGTACCAGGGAAGCGCCAGCATTGTGATATAGTCTATAATGGATTCCTTTTTTCCGTCTGCATTTGTTATCTTCTGCATGTAGGAGGATTTCTCGATGTACGGTTTGCGCTTTTCGCAGAACTTCCGGCAAAGCCCCCGTTCTCTTTCGTGGAGCACCGTGTATTCCACATTGGGATGCTGTTTCCCCATCCTGCCGATCACTTCCAGATACAGGTCTGTAATCTTGTAGGCTTCTTTTCGGAATTCTTCTAATTTGCTTTCTTTTATCCCTGCCGGAAGCTCCTGTAAGTCGCTTTCCATATATTTCAAATAAGACAGATCAGGGAGCGGTATTACCGTCTTTGCCCCCAGCGTTTCTGCGAAAGCGAAGAGAAAGCGGAGACTGTCGTATTCCTGCCTGGTAATCCCGGTTTTCCGGTTTTCAAAACAAATCTGCACAATCCTTTCCCGGTTCCCGGCGATATACTCTTTTAAACTGATATCCGCATCCTGCTCTTTCAGGCACCGCCGCCCGCAGCAGCAGTCAAAGGCTGCGCACGCCCCATTTTCCAATGTAATATGCACCAGCACCTCGTCCATGCCAAAGAGACAGGGGCCGCCTACGATTCCAATCTCTTCTCCCTTTCCCAGCGCATCCTGAAGCTCTTCCAGATGAGATACAAAAAAGGGAAGTTTCCGGGTATCTCTGGCTGAGATTTTCGAAAGGCAGGGGATACTTTTCATGATTTCAGCTCCTGTAGACAGAAATACCGTGTTTTTATACTGTAGAGCGCAAGGGGCTTTCCCCCCGTATCCCAGATCGTCCCACGCTTCTTTTGCAATTCTTTCCGATAATTCTTTCTGCTTTCCCTGCACCGCTTTTTTCCGCTGACGAAGCTGCCTTTTTTCTTCTTCTGAGGGCTGCTGTACCTGCCCCGGCAGCGTCTGCTTTCTTTTCCACTCTGCTTCCTGCCTGAAAAGTTCTTCTTTTGCGGTCTGGAGCGTCTGGTATTCTTCGGACTCCTGCTTCTTTTTTTCTGTCAGCCTGCGCCATTTGCGAAACACCGGGTAAATCTGCATCGCCCCTTCCTCTTCACATATTTTTATAAAGTCGCCTATAACAAGTGGAAAATCCAGCGCTGCATCCGCTGTCGTACGATAGACGCTGCATTCTGGTTTCACCCCATGCCATTTTAGCTGTTCTCTGATACTCGTCCGCATACTTTTATCTCCTCTTTTGTCTTTCCCCTCCCCCACGTCTGCCGCGTCCCCGGTAAAAAAGCACAGAAATCAGGCATAGTGCAAGCGCTGTAAACTGAATCCCATTCATCCCCATAAACAGCAGCGTCCCCCGCTGATCCATAAAAAATTCTGACACAAACACAGTGATTCCAAATCCCAGAACGGCTTCTCCAAACACATTTTTCTTTTTCCTGTACCGCAAAAGCATGAAAAGCAACAGCACGAACATCCCCGCCATCTCAAAAATCTGGGACGGAAATACCCGGTAATCCACTTCCGCCGCCAAAAGACGAATGGAGCCTATGCCCCCATAAGGCTTTCCGTAACAGCACCCGTTCATCAGACACGCGGCCCGGTTAAAGAAATGCTGGATAATGAGGAAAAATCCCGTCCCATCCAGCGCCGCACTCAGATTTTCCGGCGTCTTTTTCTGTCTCAGGAACAGACAGGACAGCCGGTAAAACAGAGGATAACAGACTGCCGCAGCCAGCACACGCCCGCTGAAATGATTTCCCTCATGCCGCGCGACCCGTTCCCACAGCGTTTCTACGGTACCAAAATCCATATAAGTAAGCTGCCGTACCACTGTACTAAGATAAGCCCCGACGGCCATACTCCCCGCCAAAGCCAGAATTGCCGCCGCCAGTTCCCGTCTCTGCTTTATTCTTTTCCAGAAAATCAGAAAGGCGGCCGCCACTCCAAACAGCGTACCCATATTCACAAAGAACGTATAACTGCTAACGCTTCCAAAAGGTGTCTGCATCACTTCACACATCGTTTCTTTCCCTCTCCTTCTTCCAATCTCGCAGCCGGGCTGTACAGGGCTTTAAGCCAAATCCTTACAAAAATCCGCCACCTGCCCGGCATGGGTCTTTACAAAGAAATGCCTCGCCCCGGCGATTCTTACCGTCCGCACCTCACCCGCAAACCATCGTTTCCACTTCCTTTTCCGAAGGGGGAATCCAATCGTCAGAAAATCCCGCCCTCCATACAGCAGATATACCCTGGTATTTATGGAAAGAGGTTTCTTCTGCCGGAAAAAACATGCGCTCCGCCGTGCTTCTTCTGAAAGCCGTTCCTTTTCTTTTTCCGTCATTTTCACCCTTTCGCCCCGAAGCAGGGACAGAAAGCTTCCCGTCTGCTTCCGGTTTAATCTGTCCCACAGTACCTTCCCATCCTTCTTACAGGTATAGGGCAGCGCGCCGCACAGATAGAGTGCGGAAGGATTTCTGCCGCAGCGCTCCAGCTTTCCCGCCAGCGCTATGGCGTCTGCCGCTCCCACACAGCATCCCATAACCGAAAGCGCCGGGATTTCCAGAAGGAGGTCCAGCAGGTCCTCCGCCGCTTCTTCCGGGGAATCCCCCGCAAAGAACCTGCTGTTTGCCAGGCACATCTGGATTCCCCCGTCCCAGAGCTTTTTTGCCAGTTCTGAAAATAAGGTAAATTCCCCGCCCGCATAAGGCGCACAGAACAGAACCCTGTCCGAAATTCTTTCCTTTGTAAGCGTTCCGTCCTTCGAGAACCAGAACAATGGTTCCTCCCCATCTTTTTCCCCGGACGCCCCTTTTTTCCTCGCAATGAGCTGTTTCAGCTCCCTGACAGACGGGTTTCTGTAAAAATCCTGATACGAAATGTCATAGCCCAAATCCAGCAAATCTGAGACGATACAAACTGCCGTCAGGGAATCCAGCCCTGCTTCCAGAAGGTTTTCTTCATCCGAAAATTCCTGTAAATATTTTTCTATCACTCCCCGCGCCTGATCTTCTCCATAGAACGCCCCGGCGCTTTGGCTCGGCAGCTCTGCCAGCGCTTTCCTGTTCACCTTTCCGTTTCCCTGAAGCGGAAAAGAGCGGACGTGGACCATTCGGTTTGGCATGGTGCGTCTCGGCAGCCGTTTTTCGAGACGCTCTTTCCAGTCATAGATTTCCTCCCGGCTCTCATAAAATCCATAAAGCCCGTTTCCATGAACCATCACACATGCGTTAGAGACATCGGGATATTCCATCATCATCCGCTCAATCTCACCCAAATCCACCCGCACGCCGCGCACCTTCGTCTCCTGGTTTTCACGCCCCAGATAACAGATTTCTCCATTCGGCAGCCGCCGCACCCGGTCGCCTGTGCGGTAAAGACGCTCTCCATTTCTGGTGAAAAACCGCTTCGCCTGTTCTTTTTCATTTTCAAGGTATCCGGCGCCTACCAGAGTGCCGCTGACGATAAGCTCTCCCTCTTCCCCCAGGGGAACTTCTCTTTCATCCGTCCCCCAGACATACAGCCTGGTATTGTATACAGGTTTTCCGATTGGCGCCGTCCCCTCCCCCGGACGGCATGTATGCCAGGAAACGTCAATCGTACACTCCGCAGGGCCGTACAGGTTCACCAGCCGTATCCCCGGAAACTGCCTGTACACCCGGTCTGCCAACGCCGGGGACAGCTCTTCTCCGCTGGAAAAAATGTGTGTCAGCGTCCCCCGCATCTTTTCTGCCGCCTGCCTGCCTTTCTCCGTATTCAGATAGGCAAGCATCGACGCCAGCATGGAGGGGACAAAATGCAGAATGTTCACCTTCCTGCGAATGACAGCGTCTGCCGTCGCATCCGGAAACCTTTCATCCCCATCCCGCAGAAGGCATCCCCGGCTCCCGGAAAGAAACGGCATCAACAGCTCCCATACGGACACGTCAAAGGTATTGACCGTTTTCTGGAGAATGCTTCCCTCCATGCCAAACCGCTCCCGCATCCATTCCAGCCGGCACATCAGAGCTTCCTCACAAATCAGGGCAATCTTCGGGTTTCCTGTGCTCCCGGATGTAAAAATAGCGTATGCCGCTGCCTGCGGCTCGTGTTCCCATATTTCATCGCCCGCCTCCAGACCGCCCAATATTTCCCGGTTCAGCCGGATATGGGAAAGCGATAATTCCCTGCTGCTGATGATCTTCTGGCAATGTTCCGCAAAATCAGCAATCGTCTCTTCCTTTTCATGGATTCCGATCGGCAGAAATGCCGCCCCTGTCTGCATCACCGCCATCATAGCAACGGGCAGCAGCACATTCCTCTCCAGCACCAGCCCCACCGCATCGCCTTTTTTCACACCGTGTTCTTTCAGATAACGGCTGACCTTTCGCACCGCTTCTTCCGTCTCCCGGACGGTCATCCTCTCTCCCGATTCCTCCTCCCAGAGTACCTCTTCCGGTCTTTCTCTGACCTGCTCCTGCAAATATTCCCACAGGGATTTCCGGAACGTCCACTTTTTTGTATCATTCCATTCCTGAACCTGCCGAAGATACTCCGGATTGACCACTTCTATCATTTGCAGCGCCCGATTTTCACACCCCTGTTCCAGAATATATACCAGATTGCAGAACATCTCCTGAACTTCCTCCGGCATATAGTTATCCTTCTGATAGAGAAAGGAAAGGGAAATCCCCTCCTCCGTCATATCCAGAAGAAGCCGCAGGGGAATCTCTGAATATCCGGCAAAGCACTCTTTTCCCGCCAATGCCAGCCCCAGCGGAAGATATTTTTCACTTCTTCCGGAAATGCTGATATCATACAACGGTTCTTCGAGTCCCGCCATGCTCCGCAGATTCCGGTAACTAAACCCCTGACAGCGCATCAGGCCGAAACATTCTGACTGGATACGGCGGCAGAGCGTAAAGAAATCTTCCGACGCATCAATCGAAATCAGTACCGGAAGCGTATTTGCCATCATGCCCGGCATATCGAGCTGTTCCTTTCTGCGATTGATAAACACCCGCCCCACGGCCGCCTGTTTTACATGCTTCACGCCTGCGATATAGGTATACACCGCCCCGGAAACCAGAGACTCCGGCGAAATCCTCTGCTCCCCGGAAATCTTCTTCATTCGGAACGCCAGAGTCTCCGGAATCCTGTGAACCTGGACGTCCGCCCTGCCGTCAGAGTCCCTCTCCCGCAGTTTCCAGCAGACATCCATACCTTTCCAGCGCTCCACAAGCTTCCTGGCATACTTTCCCGGTTCTGGATTTCCTGCCTCCATCAGCTTCAGAAAGCGCAGATCTTCCTCCTCTCCGCACGGTTTTTCCAGATAATAGGCGGCGATATGGCTTCGGATCGCGGTGCTGTCCATAATGAGATGGCAGTATTTTCCGCAGATGTAAAGTTCATCCCTGTACCGCATCAGCCGCGTCTCATAGAGCGGCGCATCCTGCTCGCCAAAAGGTTCGCAGAACCATACGTCCAGCGCTTTTTCAAAGGCGCTCTTCCCTTCGCCTGTAAAATCCCTGTATTTCATCTGAAACTCTTCATAATTTCTCACATACATCCGTCCGCTTTTGTCCATTTGCAGACGCATCGCAGGATGCAGCCTTTCATAACGGTTCGCAATTTCCTGTGCCTGCGCGCACGTCATGCCGGACGGCAGTTTCATGATTCCCCCCGTGTTCGCAATCGGCGTCCCCGGATATGCCCGCAACATATCCCATATATTTTTCTGGATATCGGTCAGCTCATAATAAAGGTTCTGGTCTTTATAGGTTTCCATGACGTTCTCCTGTGCTGTTCTTATGTATTGCATGGCTCCGGATATCTGTGAAAGCGTCTCCTTATCTGATTTTAACTGCCCCGGACTTCGCCCCGGTAAGATTTTTCTTTCCCACCCGGCGATATGCCGCCGCTTTCACATAGCGGTAACGCTTCCTCTGTTTTCCCGTCAGCCGGATTTCCGTTTTTTTGGTTCCTGCGATTTTTACATAACGCCCCGTTTTCCGTTTTGCGCCGTACAGATAGTATCCTGTCACGTCCCCCGAAGGTTTTTTCCAGCGAACCTTGCGGATTCCTGCCTTCGTTTTCACCAACCGCATTCCTTTCACTTTTCCGGGACGCTTTTTTCCAGGACTTTCCGGCGTCCTGCCTCTTTCTGAAAAATTCGGTTCTTTTGTCCCTACAGGAAACCTGGAAGTTTCTTTCTCCTCTTTGATTGTAAAATTCAGATAGGTAGAACCGTAATAGTCCCCAAGCCCTATGATCCGTATGCCGGCGTTTCCCGGCTTCTCATGGTTTTCATAGGACACGGCAAAGTCCTGCCCCTCTTCCAGCTCCCTTGCCCCATCCCTCGCAGATATCTTTGGCGTCTGCGGCTTTCCGTCCCAGATACAGTCCGTAATTTCCCCAAAGGAAACATCCCCGATTCTGCATTGGTACACGAAAAGCGTATGAGGGCTGGCCTGACTGCCGATGTAGGTATAAAAAACGCCGTCGCTGATCTCAAAAAAATACTCCACATTTCCCGCACGTTCAAAGTCTGCCGCTATCTTTACCTCATACCTCCCGACTCCGGTAAGCTCCATTTTCTGTCTCGTATACGGACGGCTCCTGCTGCTCCGGTAATACAGGAAAACTTCTTTCACTTCCCGGTTATCCTCCGCACACACCTGAAACGGAATCGTGTCATGCAAAAAATAAACGCCTTCTGTCATATCCTGGCCCTCCGGCGGCACGGTATCCGCAAGCGCCTCGTCCTGTACGGCATATTCCAGCAAATCTCCCAGCTTTAATTCCCTGCATGTTACCGTCATTCCATCAGACGATTTCTCAAACGTCCGCTCTTTGAGCGCATCCAGAAGCATTCTCTGTAAAACAGGCGCGGGGTATTTCTCTCTGTCTGCATAGATTCCCCGCAGAAATGCGGCCGCCCCGGACACAGCGGCAGCGGCTCCGGAAGTCCCCCTCGAAGTCCCATATCCTCCCCGGTACGTGGTGGTATACAGCCGGTTTCCAGGCGCCGCCGCCTCGTAGGACGCCCCGCTTCCTCCGGAATCCCAGTTTGAGAAGTCCGACAGGCTTCCGTCCATATCCTGGGACATTACCCCGATGACGCAGGAATATCCCGCCGGATAAACGTCTTTGGTTTTGCGGGACGAAGAAAAACTGTCGTTTGCAGTGGGAAGTCCCTCGTTTCCGGCCGCTGCCACGAGGATACAGTGGGAAGCCGCTTCCTGCAAAGCCGTCCGCAAAATCCAGGAATCCGCTCCGCCGCCAAAGGACATATTGATCACATCCGCCCCCTGATCTACCGCATAAGCGATTCCCTCCACCACCGTATCTGTATCAAAGGAACCGCCGCTGCCAACCTTCACAGGCATCAGTTTTGCCCCCCAGGAAACGCCCGCGCCTCCTGCGCCGTTAAACGGAACCATCGAAAGGATTCCCGCCATCTGCGTTCCATGTCCGCTGGTGTCTGAAATATTGCCGTTCCCAGATACAAAATTGTATCCGTAAATATCATCCGTCAGCCCGTTGCCGTCGTCATCCTCCCCCGGTACGCCAAAGCGCTCCGCTTCATTTACCCACAAATTTTCCTTTAAATCTTCATGCGAAGCGTTGACCCCGGTATCCAGCAGGGCAACCACCACGCCCTCTCCCGGCGCTTTTCCCTGGGAAGCCAGCGTCTCCCATACTTTCCTGGCTTCCAGATTTTCCAGATACCATTGCTCCCCATACAGAGGGTCGCTCTCTTCATCCGGAACTGTGATCTCCTCCGCACCATATCTATAATTTGGCTCAGCCGCCGCCACATTCTCCAGCCCGGACAAGGCCGCCGCTGTTTCCAAAACTGTATTCTCCTTTAAAGTCGCTTTATAATACACAAACTGCGTGTCATCCTCCGCCGTCCCGCTCCGGGACTTCCTGCGGCTTTCTTCCCGTCCGATGGGAAACGCCTTTCTTTCCAGCTCTTCAATCCCATAGGCTTCCTTTTCTTCTTCCAGAAAATATTCTCCGCTTCTGCTGCGCATCTGCGCTTTTTCACTTTCCTTCACCACAATTAAAACTTCATTGGGAACAAAATCAGCAGCGGCGTCCGACGCGTTTAAACAACGCGCCGGAACCGCTGCGAGGAGAAAAAGAATTCCCGCTATTTTGTTGAACCATTTTTTCTTCTGCTTCATTCCTTCCTCCTGTCTGGCAGCATGCTGCCTTTTACACATTCTTCCGCATATTTTCGGTGATGTCCGACGTTTTTTTCACGTAGACATTTTTCATGCTTCCGCCTGTCACCTTTTCCAGGTCGTCAAGCTCCAGCTCCATTTCCTCGGCTTCCGCTTCCTGCATGTTCTTTTCTTCTGCCATGTCTGTTACCTCCTTTTTATGATTGCTTTTTTATTGATTCTTGCTTTTTTCAGAGCTTTTTTATAATATGCCAGCCGTTTTTTCGGAACCCGGAATACAGCTTTGGGGCTCGTCTTGTAGAATGCCCGGCTGCCCATCTTAACCTTCCTGCCGCCCATAAATACGACTTTTTTCAGCTTCGTACAGCCCAGGAAAGCATTTGCCCCGATCTGCGTCACGTTCTTTGTAACGATAAAGCCTGTAAGGCTCTTACATCCCTTGAACGCCGCTTTTCCTATGGTTTTGAGCGCCGTTCCGTTCTGTTTGAACGTTTTCAGCTTCTTACAGTTCTGGAATGCCTGGCTGTCTATTTTCGTTACTTTCTTCCCCTTAAAGGTTACTTTTGCCAGGTTCACGCAGTTCTGGAATGCGCCCTTTCCGATGGTGCGCACATTGCTTCCGACTGCCACGCTTGTGATTCGTTTGTTTCCGCCGAGCGCTTTCGCCTGGATTCCCGTTACCTGATAGCTGCTTCCCCCTATCTGCACGGTGGCTGGGATTGCCACGCTCTTTGCCAACGCACTGTTCTTATCCAGCCCGGCAAAGGAAACTTCTTTTGCCTTGCCGTCGGATTTGGTTACGACATAGACTTTTTCTCCGACCGTCACCTTTTCTCCCGGTTTCGGTTCCTGCTTCACGACCGGCTGTCCGCTGTTTTTTGCATTTACGATTACCGTGGCGCTGTACATGACGATTGCCTCGCCCGGAAGCTCATTGTAGTTTGGCAGTTCTTCGTATTCCATCTTTTCCGTAACCCGGTCGTCTGTTACGCGTGTGGTGCTGTTCTTCGGCATAATATAGGCGTACAGCTCTGTCGTTCCCGGTTTTTTCGCTTCGATGTATCCTGCCTGGTCTGCTTCTGCCACGTCCGGATTCTCTGTCGCCCACAGAACCTGAAGGCCTTCGGTTCCCGTAATCTTATCCTCCGGGTCCGCCATCGAAGATTTGATGTTCGCCTGCACTCTTTTCAGCTCTCCGGCTTCCACGGTAATCGGGCTCCCATCGTTAATCCTCACTTCCTGAATGCTTTCCACATAGCGGTATGCCCCGCCGTCCACCATACGCTCATAGGTGTCTGTCATCCGGCTGCCATTTACAGAAGCATGGAAGCATCCTGTAGATTCCAACGCCTCCAGGCTCTGGTCCTCTTTTTCCACCCGTCTGGTGACAAAGAGTTTTTCGGAATCTACCCTGACCTGCGTGTCAAATTCAAAGGAACCGCCCTGCTCGATTGGTGAAACCGGGATTTCCCCTATCTTCTGCTCCTGCCCATCCTGATCTGTCATGGTAAATACCAGAGTATTCGCCTCGGAAATCCTGTCCGCCAGATTTTCTACTTTTCCTTTCAGTTCAAAGACGTCCCTTTCCTCTGTCTGACGCACTTCAAACTCTGTAAGCGCCGTATTATCTGCGATTTCTTCATGGAAGGTCTCGTCAATCACTACGCCATCCTTTGTCTTTACCTGAATGGTGTAATCAGCCGCAGTATCCTCCTCTGCCAGCGTGCATACCGCTACGCCCTGCCATTTGTCGCCTCCATAGAGGGAATCTATCCGGATAGAATCTACGATTTCATCCTGTACCGTATCCGTCTCGTCCTCTGTAATGGTGGTGGATTTCAGCAGCAGCGATTTTCCATCCTTATCTTTTACGGTCAGTTCCAGGTTCTCCACGGCGCCAAAGCCTTCATTCTTAATTGCAAAGGCTATGCTGTTGTCTGTCCCGGCAGCCAGATTTTCAAGTGAGACGTCCTCCAGCGCCAGATATCCCTCGCCGGCAGAAACATTCAGCATTACCAGCTTCTTTTGATCCTCGTTTACCTTTGCATATTCTGTATAGTCCTCTTCATCCGGAAGGTCTACTTTGTCCTCCTCAGCCGCCAGCTCATTGTACGCCCTGATTTCGTCTCTGAATTCCTCATAGGACTTGACATCCGTGCCTGCGGCGCTTGCCAGCACCTTCATCCCGCCGTCCGCATCTACGGTAAACGCCGTGTCTCCATAGTTCATTCCTTCTCCGGAAGTTACCTGGATCGCGCCTGTCATACGCCCATCGAAAATGTCGCATCTGGATGCGTAAACCTGGGTTTCAATCTTCTGGTTTTCCGCCAGAGACGCTTCCTCGCTGTCAGGTTCCACACCATCCGCCAGCGTAAATGCCCGCTGCGTCCATACGAAGTACACATAGGTTCCATTTACTCTTACGTCAAATCCTGTAATCGCGCTTTTACTGTTCTCCGTCTCTTCATCTCTTGGACCCTGGATTATCACGGACGCCGGTTCATACGCTTCACAGTCCGCAGACTTGTTGATGTAATAGTATTCCACTCCGCCGTCTGTCACGCCTTTCTTCAGCGCAGTTTCGCTGTTCTTCACCAGTGCGGAAAGATTCATCGCTTTGATATCCCCGTCCGAGAGCCAGCTTAAGTAAGTCTGGGCTTTTTCCCCTTCGCCAAGCCTCATAAACCGTACATTCGTATCCTCCACATAATCGGAAGTCACCATAATCGGATGCGAGAAGGTATCCTCTTCAAAATCGTAGAGCTGGACATAAACATCCCTGTCATTCACAGTACTCATATCACTGTCATAATCCACCACATAGGCAAAGATGCTGATTCCGCTGTAAGTGATGGCGTCGCTGTCCACAATCTTCGGCTCTGTCTGCACGGCCTCCTGGCTTCCGCTTACCGTTGTCGTTTCATCTGCCACCGTATTTTCATGAATCTCTCCTGTACGCACCGTATAACCCGGATAGATCACAGGTTCTTCCGTCCAGTATCCCTGTTCATCCAGAGATTCCTCAATGTAAACAGCGGGAGCTGTATTCATAAAGATCTGTCCGTACCAGTTTGCCACGTAGTTCTGATAATACGCTTCTGCTTCCTGTCCCTGAAGTCCGGAATTTTCAAGAATCGCCGCTTTCTCTGTTTCAGAGTATTCTTCCCTCCACGTACCTGACGCGAAATCATACAGCCGGTACGCCATCAGGCTGACCGCCGGATGTACCACATCACCGATCACCTCGCCGGAGGCCGCATCCGATACTTCATACTCATTCTTTGTATAGTAGATCACCAGCTTATCCCCGTCGCAGGAAATGTTCGGATTCACATCCGCCACCGTATCCTCCTTTGTCTCGCGGGTGACAGCCATAATATCCCCAAAGCTCAGGCTGGAAACGTCAAACAGCGCCGCATGGATATCCAGTGCGTTCATCATGTCTACCCTGGAGGTCTCTTCGGTAAATGCCTTGTTTGCCGTAGACCATGCCACCAGGATTCCCTTATCGCCAAGATCCGATATGACTGGCGCTTCATCGAGCGTACCGTCATCTTCCAGTATCCGGGGCTCTGACCATTTGCTTCCGTCATAAACCGTATAATACAGGGCCGGGGCGTTTAATGCGTCCCTGTCTCCATGATCATCAAGGAATACTGCCAGAATCTTTCCGGTATCCCCGACAGGAACCATCTGGATATCCGGATGCGTATACAATCCCTCCTGTAGAACCGTTTTCTCAAGTCCCGCTCCGTTTTCCTCGATGGAATAGCTCTCCATGCCGTCCCCGGCATTCCATTTGCCCCGGTTTTCGAGGTAAGCCCTTTCATCCGGCTGTAACATTTCGGCTGAATCATACAGATAATTCTGGCTTTCCAATTCCTCTAAAGCCGAAGGCGTGTTTCCAAACAGCGGTACATCCTTCGATACGAACGGCCACGAACCGCCGATTCCAAGCACCTTTACGGAAATGCTGGCAGACAGGTTCACCGAGCCATAGTTCTCCCTTTCATCGGTAAAGAAAGTCATTTCAAACTGCGCTTTCCCGTCCACGGATACCTTGACCATATTTCCCAGCACCCCGGCTCCGGCAGAAATCGAGATATACGGGTCTACCTCAAACGTCCCGCTTCCGTCAAAAGCCCTGTTGTCTGACGTCAGATCGCAATTAAAGATGTTGATGCGGTCTTCATCCTTATCTTTTAGAGTGCCAAGATAATACCTCTTCGGATTGGACTGGTCCGCACGTTCCTCCACCACAAAGAGTGCGCTTCCCTTTCCGCCTGCGCCAAATCCCAGGTTGATGGTGATTCCAATCGGCGTGGCAAAGGAAACGTTGACGTCCGCCCCGCCTTTGACCTCCGCATACACCATCATATTGCTGAAATACCACTGGTTTTCCTCTTCATCCAGCGCAAAGCTCATGGCAAATTTAAACTCTACATCCAGGTTTACATTTGCCCCTACATTTGTCTTTACCTTCTCTTTCGATACGCTGGTATCGATTGCTTTGTCGTATTTCTCGTCAGCTTTCGTCTTTTCCGTCTGTGCCTTTCCGATTTTCTCATCCAATTCCTTCTGCTTGTCTTTGTCCTTCGTCCCGGCGCGTTCTTTTTTCAGCTTCGCAAGGTTCTCATCCGCTTTGGTCTTTCCGTCTGCTGCTGTCTGTAGGCTGTAAAGCTCTTTCTCCTTTGAGATTCCGTCCTTCGAAAATCCCAGACTCACGGTTTTTACCGTCCGCCCGCTCTCATCTGTAGACGTTGATACTGCGTCGCTCTTGTCAAAATCCCCGTTCCATCCCAGATGGAAAGCGGAATTAATGGTTCCGATCAGTTTAATGACCGTATTCCCTCCTCCGAACGCAAAGCTGTTCGTCAAATCCAGGGTTCCGATTGCTTCCGTCAGGGAAATTCCTGTCTCCCGCTCAAAGCAGGCGTTTCCATTGCTGTCCTCGAACTGGACGGTCAGTCTCGTCCCTTTCGCCAGTTCCAGATTTTTCGGGTTAAAGTCCAGCGTAAACCAGCCGCCGTCCTCTGTCCTGATGGTATCCACGACCGTCTTGTTTACAGGCTTCCCGTCGCTGCTGTAGAATCGCAGCGTCGCTTTCTGTGGGATGACTGACGCAAGGCTTCCCGTCTGAATCTTCAGACGGAACAGGTTATCTCCGTTATTAATATCTTTCAGGTTTGTGATAGCAGTTTCTTTTCCATCCTCGACCCGGTATGCCGCCGCACTGTTTACCCAGATTTTCTCATCCGTCTCGATTTCCAGAGGCTTAAAGCTTCCCGGATTACATACATAGGAAGTATTGATGGTTCCGCCGTTTGTTCCTGTGTAACTGATGTTTACCAGATAGTAACCGTAAACACTGAATGTGTCGTCGTAAACCTCAAAATATCCGTCTCCACCTTTGAGCCTGCTGCTGCTGGGGTTCATCTTCGTCACCTCGGACTGGTTGGATACGGTAACCGTCGCGCCGTTTACGCCCTTTTTCCTTTCCTTTCCGGTAAAGATTTCTTTGTCAATCAGGTAAACCCTTCCCTCAATGGACTGGGGGTTTTTTACCACTCTGGCCGGCTGGAAATCATAGTAGATCTTACTGAACGGAAGCTTCGTCGTATATGCCAGCACATCGCCGCTTACCGGTGAAAACTCTGTGTACTCCTTATACGTTTCCTTCTCCTTCTCACTGGAAGTTCCCGAATCATCCAAATCCAGCGTCCCATCCCTCCAGTACGTGAGATAGCCCGGATCCGGCACTCCGATCATCCGGTACAGAGTTTCCAGAGAGGCAGGCTTTATTACCATATCTTTCCCTTTTTTCCCGGAAAATCCCTGTTTCGTTTCCGGGTCATAATATACCACGGAGCCTTTGTCTGGATTATCTCCCAATTTATCCGCCTTTACGGTCAGGGTCGGCTCCGTATAGAGCATATTGACGGTACAATCATGCAGCGGGGCAAGCTTAATCGTGTCCTTCCTTCCGGTAGCAATCGGCGTCACTGCTTTTCCCGGCTCCTTTACCTTGCCCTTACAAACATCCAGCTTTGTGCCAGACTCGCACACGGAAAACCCTGTGACGGCAAACCCTGTCTTTGCCACGCCTGTCACGCTGACGGTATCCAGCCTTTTTACTGACAGGGTGGTATTATTTCCATAGCCTTTGTAGCTGCCCTTCTGTGTCTCCTTATTTTCAAAAGTAATCGCTGCGTCTTTGACCTTAAATACCGGCCTGACATTTATAACATTATTTTCCTGTATATAATCCTTCCACTCCTGGATAAAAGATTTATCAAACTCAATATCGGGAATCGTAATGCTCCATGTCGTAGCGCTTCCTTTCTTCCGGAGCTGCCAGCCCTTGAACTCCACCCGGTCTCCATTAATCACCGTACCGGCGCTTGATTTCGCGGAAGTATTCAAAGACCAGCTAAAGTTCAGCTTGTCGCCCGGACGGTATACCGTAACGGAGGACAAGCCTTCGTTAATCGTCCCCTTTCCAAGCTGAAATACCGTCCCCGGCGTCCAGCCTCCTGTGCCGGAACTTGTGTAAACCTTTTCCACGTAAGTGTTCGTCGTATTCACCAGTTCTTTCTTCTGGTTATAGCCGTAATCATTGTTTATCGTATAGGTATACCCAGGATAAGCAATTTCTATCTTTTCCACATACAGGTTTGCATTCCTGTTTTCTCCCGTGGTTTTCACCCTCGCTTCTACTTTGCTGCCTGTTACCTGTACGCCCTTAGACGCCACATTGATACTGGTTGTTCTTTTGTCAAAGGAGTCGCCGCTCTTTGTCTCCACCACTTTTCCATTAATGCTGAAGCTGACCTCACGTCCCCTTGCTGTTTTCTTGTCACAGCCGTCTTTGTAATCATACTTACCGCCTGTGGACTGCCAGGTAATCCTTACCTCGCTGGCCGTGGACAGATCCAGTCCGCTAAGGAGCGTTCTGTTTGCGGTTCCGTTCCTGGAATTGTTTACATCCAGATTTGCCCCTACATTTCTCGTGTCCTTCCACTCAGAACCTTCCATCGTTTCCGTCACACTCGCAAGCGTCCCGTCCGGCTGCCTGTCCGTCACGGTCACCAGCGTAGCCTTTGCCGACTCCTCTACCCGCCCGGAAACAGAGCTTAAACCTACATAAAAGGACACGTCCTTCTCCGTATCGGAAGCCGGAAGCCTGACGCTCACTTCTTTACTCGTCATTCCCGCCGGAAATACCAGCTCCTGTGTCATGGATTCGTAGTCTGTGCCGGGGCTGGCGTCCACAGCCGAAGTCCCCACTGTAACCACAGACATCTGCTCTGTGCCCGCCGTCCTTTTGACTGTGACCTTCACTTCTCCCTCTGCCCTGTCCGCAGTAACGTGCTCTGCCTCCATCGCAAATACAGCTTCTTCTTTCTCGTCATTGTCGAGAATATTCATCCATGCCGAATCGTTCGCGCCAAGCTCTGCTCCCGACGCGCCATAGAGTCCAAACATCACCTGTTCCTGGGACTCTGACAGCCCATCGTCAATCAGCTCTACCGTAATGACTTTTTTGTACTCCCCTTTTGCAAAATCCAGAGTACAGGAAACTCCGTCTATCTCCTCTATCATTTCCTGGACAGAACGCTCGCCCAGATTCAGGATTTCCCCGGCCTTTTCCTCTTCGCCGCTTCCATCCAGCTCCCTCCATGCCGTCTGCACCGGAACCACGCCTGTCTGCGCAGCTTTCGCTCCGGCAAGCCCCGTCCGGGATACGCCGTTTCCTGCGGCCTGGTTTACTGTTTCCATGTCTACGGGGGCTTCCGCCTCCACATCCATGCCCGGCTCCCCGTCCGTCACCTCCAGGGAATCCGCATACTGTTCCATCAGCGTCGCGCCGCCCGTTCCCTCCAGCGTACGGCTGAAGAAAGCAGACTCTTTCACCGTCATCAGATAATCGTTTCCGTAGGACGCCGATACATCCACGGCTTTCAGGCTGACGCTGGCCTCTCCCTCAGTTCCGCCCTGACGCACGACTGTGATTTCCAGCTTTTCTCCCTCAGTCCCCTGTATCTGCGTCGTATGGAAGCCAAACAGCCCGTTCGGATACTCTGCGGCATTTTGCGAAAGCTCTTCCCGCAGCGCCTGCTCCTGCGCTTCCTCTGCCGCCCTGTCCTCTGCGGCATAACCCGTCAGCGGAAACAGCTCTGTCCCCAGAAGGGCGATGGAAAGAAGCATGGCAATCTTCTTTTTCCTGTCTCTTTTCTTCACCTGAACTCCTCCTTGTTCTTTTTCTATCTATTTTAGAATACTTTTCTTTATTACGGGCTTGCATTTTGCACCCGAATACCTGCACTTTAGGGAATTTTCCTTTCCCGACTTTGAATTTTTGTTCCATGTGTGATATACTAAACAAACGAAGGAGGGGACTTTCTTGTATATAGCCTTATGTGATGATGATCAAACGACCCTAAAAGAATTAAAGACCTACGTTTCCGCACATTGCGCAGCGACCGCATACACGGTACAAATTGACTTCTTTTCGTGCGTGGAAGATTTTCTGAATTGCCGGCAGACATATGACATTGTATTTATGGATATTTATTATGACGGAATGAATGGAATGGACGCCGTAAAATATATGCAAAGGACAGAAAACTGCCAGATTGTATTTTCCACTGCCAGCCGGGAATATGCCGTGGAAGCTTTTGCCGTAGACGCCGCCCACTATCTGGTAAAGCCTTTAACCCAGGCAAAAGTCTCAGATGCCTTAGACCGCTGCCTGAAACGCATGAACCGGATTTCCGAAAGGATTCTGGAAATAAAAACCAGGAACGCAACGATTCCCATTCCTATGGCAAATATCATTTATATCGAAGTCTTTAATAAAATCTCCGTCATCCACACGACCGGAAACACGTTGCAGACTTATACCTCTCTGGACGCCCTGTTCGAAGCTTTAGGTCCGCATATGTTCATGCGGGCACAGCGAAGCTACATTGTAAATATGAAATTTATAGATTCTTTTTTTTACGACCATATTCTTTTACAGAATGGGTTGGAAATTAAATTATCAAGAAATAACCGGAGCATTTTAAAAACCCAGTACCAGAATTTTTTGTTTGATCTGGCAAGAAAGGGGGAACTATGATTTTTTTCCGCATGTTTTTCGGCTGTCTTCTACAACTGGCGCCCTTTGCTTTTCTGTGTTTTTATCCTTTCAAAGACCATCTGCGGTTCTCTGCCCGGAAAGTGTGTGTCATCTGCGGTATTAGTTTCCCGCTGCTGGCAGCTTTTTTCGCTGTAACCTGCTGTTTTCTGAAAACCATGCTGCCCCCGGCTCAGATACTTTTCGTATCCGCAAACATGGTCTTTTTGTTCTGCCTGATTCCCTGCGTCTTTCTATACTGGTACCTGGTGCGGGAAATCTGGCAGAAAAAACTGTTTATTTTTTCCTTCACCATGACGGCCGCCCTGACTATGACCTCTCTGGATACCATACTGGAAACCTGGAAACAGCAAAATTTTAGTGACGGGCTTCCCTATAATGGAACCACGCTGCTTACCCTGGCTATCCTGACGTCCGTCATACTTCCTCTTTTGCTGCTTCTGCTGAAGCGCTGCTATCTCCCGATCGCCAACGAACTGGACAGGCGGGAAAGCGGCTATCTGTCCCTGCTGTCTGTTTTTCTCTTTCTTTTGCTGGGCAGCGGGCTGATTCCCATTGATTATATGAACATTTTTAACCCCATGACCCTGTTTCTCTATTTTGCCCTGATGTTTACTATATTTATCGTTTACTTTATATGTTTCCGGATTTTTTTCCTTTCCCATCAGAACATAAAAGAAATGCAGGCGCTTACTCAGACACAGCATCAGCTTGAAATCCAGACGGAACAGTACAAACGCATTCTGGAAACCACGGAAAATAACCGGAAAATGCACCACGACCTCCGGCATCATATTCTGATTCTACAGAGCCTCTTAGATTCCGGAGAAACGGAAAAAGCCAGCGACTATCTTCAAAACTATGTACAAATCCTGCGCAGATATGAAGTAACAAAGTTTTGCAGCCATATCGTGACAAACATGATTGTAAGTCATTATCAGTCTCTGGCTCTTGATAAGGGGATTACCTTTACTGCCCGCATCAACGTCCCGGACAGCCTTATGATTTCTGACTTTGATATTGCAATCCTTCTTGGAAATCTTCTGGAAAACGCCATAGAATCGGCAAATCACGCCAAAGACCATAACCGCTTCATTTCCCTGAACATCATCTGTTCCGGAAAAATGCTCGCCGTTACCGTGGACAATGGTTTTAACGGATGTGTAAACCAAAACAAAGGAACGTATCTCTCCACAAAACCGCATCATACGGGAATCGGCCTGCAAAGCATCGCAGGCATTGCGAAAAAGTATCATGGCGGCGTACAATTTTCCCATGAGGGAGCCATATTCCATTCCTCTGTTATGCTGTCCGCATGACCTTCCCACGACTGAAAAATTTCGTATCATTAACTTTTTCGATGTATATCATTAAAATTATCAAATTTACAAATGCCCCTTTTAAATTTATAATAAAGCTATACACTTGAAAGGGGAAAAATACTATGAAAAAAAGAATCTTCATTATTCTGCTGATAATCCTGATACTTGGAGGTTTTGCATGGGGTTTTCTGAACAGCCGCAAGGATCCTTCCAGCTTTACCGTGGGAATCTGCCAGTTTATGCAGCATGATGCACTGGATGAGGCCACGCAGGGCTTTAAAGACGCTCTCACAGAAAAACTGGGAGACCGTGTCATTTTTGATGAAAAGAATGCACAGGGCGATTACTCCGTATGCACCGCCGCTATGAATGATCTGGTATCGAAGGATGTGGATCTGATTCTTGCAAACTCTACCGCAGCCCTTCAGACCGCCGCCACTTCTACGACAGAAATTCCCATCCTCGGAACCTCTGTCACCAATTACGCCGCCGCACTCCAAATTGACGGCTTTGATGGAACCGTGGGAGGAAACATCTCCGGCACCACAGATCTGGCCCCGTTAGAGGAACAGGCCGCCATGATAAGGGAACTGTTCCCGGAAGCCAAAAAAGCCGGACTTCTTTACTGCTCCTCCGAGCCAAATTCCGAATACCAGGCAGAGGTAATCCGTTCCGAACTGGAGGCTCTGGGCTTTACGTGCGAAGCATACCCATTCTCTGATTCCAACGCGATTTCCTCCGTCACCATCACAGCCTCCTCCGCCTGCGACGTCCTCTACATCCCTACAGACAATGCGGCAGCGGCCAACGCCGAATTGATTGCCAATATTTGTGTGGCAGACAAGACTCCTGTTATCACCGGCGAGGAGAGTACCTGCCGGATTTGCGGAGCCGCTACACTTTCCATTGATTATTATTCGCTTGGGTATGCGACCGGAGAAATGGCCGTACGTATTCTGGAGGACGGAGAAGACATCGCAACAATGCCGATTGAATTCCCCGCCAGGTTCACAAAGAAATATAATGAAACCATCTGCAAAAAACTTGGGATTGAAGTACCCAAAGACTACGTAGCGCTTCCATAACAAACCAGACGCTCTTGTTATCATACAGCGCTTTCTGCCTAAAAAGAACCGCCAAACGGATACGCTTACCCGTTCGGCGGTTCTTTTTACCACAGAATAATATAAATCAACGTGAGGCATAAGCCAATGCAGAACAGCAGAAGTCCGAAAGAGAGACTCCTCTGAATGATTCGGTTCGACTCTTTCATCTCTTCATTTTTCATGGCAAGGATATGCACGAAATCCTTATCCCCGCCGCCATTTTTATGATGGATTTTATTTCCCAGCCACTGTAGGAAGTTCAACACACGTCCCGCGGTCAGCGTAAATCTATTTCCCTCCGGAAGCTCATGGGGCAGAGGACTGTCCCGATAAAGCGTTTTCCGAAGAATTACCGTCAGCGTATCTAAAAAACTATCAAGCGCCCTGCATACCAGCCTGCTCACAAAGGGGAGAAATACCAGCAGCACCGGGCGGTAGATCAGATTTTCCATATCCAGCCATGCAGGCCACGCATTGATATATACGCTCGCTCCCGCCTCGTTTTTCTTCATCAGAAACTTCCGTATCACAACCCCATATACCAGTGCGCCGATGGCAATGGAAATCAGCGCCCCGGTCAGATTCGTCACGCTAAAATAGGAAACCGTATGTCCGCTCTCCTCCAGGTGCATCAGCCCCTGCCCAAGCTCTGCCGCCCTGTCCATAATTGTATGCGGAAACAACCCCCACACCAGCAGAACCAGGGCGCTTCCCCCCAGCGCGAAAGCGCTGGCCGGATTCATATAATTCCTGACGCCGTCAAATTTTTTCTGAACTTTTTTATCTTCATTTTCCTCAATAAAAATAGCCGTGTACAGTTTTGTCATATAAGCAACGGTCAATCCGCCGCTGAACAGGAAGATGTATTCCACGGCGCGCATCAGCCCGCCGCCTCCAAACTCCACAATACTCTCATGGAGCAGCGTCTTACTGATATAGCCTCCAAACAACGGAATCCCGGCAATCGCCAGTGCGCCGATCAGGAAAATCCCTTTCAGAAGCGGCTTCCGCTTTCCAAACCCGCGGATTTCATTTAAATCCAGCGCATGGGCATTCATGAAAATCACTCCCGCCGCCATGAAAAGCACCAGCTTAATCATTGAATGATTGATCATGTGCAGCAGCGTACCGTGTACTGCCAGGGCATTTTCTTCGCCCAAAAGCCCCTGCATTCCGATTCCTACCATGATAAACCCGATCTGGGACATCGATGAGCAGGCAAGCGTCCGTTTCAGGTCGATCGAAAAGACTGCCAGCAGTGCGCCGCCAAACATCGTCAGCACGCCCACCGCCAGAATCAATGTTCCCCAGGCGGCGTCATGAAGGAACAGATTGCTGCTGATGATCAGGATTCCGAAAATCCCTGTCTTTGTCAGGATACCGGACAGAAGCGCCGAAGCCGGAGCCGGAGCCACCGGATGCGCTTTCGGAAGCCAGATATGAAGCGGAAACGCACCCGCTTTGGCTCCGAAGCCCACCAGCGCGCACACGCCCGCCGTATACAAAAGTTTCTTATCGGCACACTTCGCTGCCGCCGGGAGCAATTCTGAAATCGTAAGCGTCCCAAGCGTATGGTACAGCAGAAATAAGCCCATCAGCATCACCAGACCGCCAATCACCGCTACCGCCAGATAGGTCGCCGCCGCCCGCAAAGACGGCTCATTCTCTTCCTGCGCCACCCACACATAGGAGGTAAAGGACATGATCTCAAAGAAAATGAACGTCGTGTACAAATCTGCCGAAAAGAACACGCCAAGCGTCGCCCCCAGCGTCAGGAGCAGAAACAGGTAAAAGCGGTTTCTATTTTCATGATGCGTAAAATATTCTCTGGAAAGAATCGTCGTCATCATCCACATGAAAGCCGCTACCATTCCATAAATCAGCCGGAAACCGTCTAAGGTAAAGTGCAACCCGAAGCCGCAGATTTCCGGCATGTCAAAAAACTCCGGGATTCCTGCCGCCGCCCGTCTGCCTGAGCCTGCAAACAGAAGCGCCATCAGCACGAATTCGGCTACTGCCACAAAAGCCGCCAGTACGTCGCGCCATTTTTCACTCTTTTTGCCCACCGCATAGCAGCACAGACCTCCCAGGAACGGATAAAATACAAGAAGCGCCAAGCCCAAATTCACATTCATCTCCTGTTCCCCCTTTCTACCGCATCGCCGCCGCAACCGATTCCAGCGCCCGGATTACCGGCTGCGGATGCAGGCCAAACACAAACATCGCCACTACAAACACCACCAGCGGCAGTATCATCATCCAGTTCGGGTCTTTTACCTCCCGAATCGTATCGTAATCAAAATCTTTCCCCGGAAAGAACGCCCGGACGCAGATCGTCATCATATAGATGGCCGTCAGCAGTGCGGAAACCAGCAGCGCCGCCACGCCCACATAAGCCACCGGGTTCTGGCTCTCCACCGCGGCTTTCGCCAGATTCCATTTACTGATAAATCCGCATAATCCCGGAACTCCCATCAGGGCGAGTCCGGAAATGGTAAAGATGACAAAGACCTTTGGCATCTTCCTTCCAAACCCATTCAGTTCATGGACATAATTCTTTCCCGTCTTATAAATCACCGCACCCGCACAGAAGAAGGAACAGATCTTCATCACCGCATGAAATACCATATGGCACAGCGCCCCCACCAGTCCAAGAGGCGTCATCAGCACCACGCCAAACAGGATATAGGACAGGTTGCTGACCGTAGACCATGCCAGACGCCTTTTGATATGCGTCTCCTTCAAAGCCCGGCTGCATCCATATACGATTGTAAAGATTACAAGCGCCATCACCACATATTGCGCCCAGGTGCCCTTCAAAAGTTCTGTACCAAAGCTGTAATAGGTCACGCGCATAATCGTAAACGCCCCCGCCTTTACCACAGCTACCGCATGAAGCAGCGCCGTTACCGGCGTAGGCGCCGCGCCCGCCTTCGGAAGCCAGGCCGAGAACGGCCACATGGCTGTTTTCACCGAAAATCCGCAGAAGCACAGCACATAAATAAGAAGCAGCAGATTTTTCTTCTCCCCCAAAGCGGCCATATCCAGCACACCGCCCGGCACAAAGACCGAGGTCGTTCCATAAGTCAGAATAAAGATCATACCGATAAACGCAAACGCTGCCCCGCCCAGGGAATAATACAGATAAGTACGGCTCGCCAGAATCGCTTCTCTGGAAAGCGTGTGCATAATCAGCGGAAGCGTGACAAGCGTGAGCATCTCGTAGAAGAAATACATCGTGAGAATATCCTCCGCCAGCGCAATCCCCAGCGTCACTCCAAAAGTAATTACATAAAACATAAAGAAAAACTTCTCATGTCCCTCATGTTTCATATATTCAAAGGAATACAGGGTAGCAAGCGGCCACAACACCGCCAGGATTCCCGCAAAAACCGTTCCCAGTCCGTCCAGGCGGAAGCTGATGCTTAAGTTTCCGGTAAACCGGAACAAAACAAACGCTTCCTCCGGCCGGTGAAACAGCAGCGCCAGCACCAGGACAGAGTTCAAAAGCACTACACTTTCAATATAAACCATCATCTGTGTTCTGGTTTTAAACGGAATGAGAGAGACCAACGCACCTGCCAGGATTGGCAGAAGCACTACAATTACCATCATATACGCACTCATTTTCTCTCCTCCTCTACATCAATGTTTCCGCAATCCGGCTTACGTACTGAATCATCGGATTCGGAAAAACGCCAAGCAGAACCGCCGCACCCGCCAGGATTGCGAGCGGCAGCAGCATTCCCATTTTCGGTTCCAGCTTCTTTGGCTCACCGACGCCTTTTTCACTTCCGGGGAAAAATCCTTTCATCGTCACCGGAAGCAGATAGCCTGCTGTCAGAAGAGCGCTGACCAAAAGCACCACAGGGCCAAGCCATCCGAAAACCCCCACGCCCGCTTCCAGCGCCCCCTGCGCCAGGTACCATTTGCTGATAAATCCACTGGCTGGCGGAATTCCGATCAGCGCCAGAGACGCAAACGTATAGCACCAGAGGGTTTTCGGCATCTGCTTTCCAATGCCCGCAAGCTCGTCCACTCTTGTTTTCCCACACTGGAAAATAAAGATTCCAGCCGTCAGAAACAGGGCGCATTTGATAAAAGCGTGGAACACCGTGTGAAGCAGCGCCCCCGTCATCCCCACAGGAGTCAGCAAAGACAGCCCAAACAGAATGTAGGAAATCTGGCTTACCGTGGAATAAGCAAGGCGTTTCTTAAACACCGGCTCCCGAAAGGCCAGTAACGAACCCATAAATACCGTCAAAAGCGCCAGTACCATCCATGCGGTCTGCACCCAGGTTCCACGCAGGAAGTCCGCACCTACGACATAATAGACCACACGGATAATCGCCAGGACGCCGGATTTTACGATAATACCGGATAACACGGCCGATGCCGGTGACGGCGCTACCGGATGCGCCGCAGGAAGCCAGGCGTGAAGCGGAAACATCCCCGCTTTCGCCCCAAATCCAATGAGCATCGCAAACACCGCAATCAGAAGAATTCCCGTATTTTGTGACGCAAGAACCGTATTCAGGGAACCTCCCGCCACAAAAGTCAGCGTGTCACAGTATTTATATAGGAAGAAAATCCCAAACAAACCCAGATAAGCGCCACACATGGAATAAAACAGGTACTTAAGAGCCGCCATAATCGACTCCCTGGAGCCATTGTGCAGTACCATCGGCATAGAGGTCAGCGTCATCAGCTCATAAAACAGATACAGCGTTACGAGATTTCCCGCAAAATCCAACGCTACTAAAACGCCATACACCAGAAGATATACGCCAAAAAACCTCTTTTCCTCCCCCTCATGTTCCATATAAACAAACGCATAAATGCCTGCCAGAACCCATATGACTGTCACGAAAGTAACAAACAGCCTGCCGACCGCATCAATTTGGAAGAAGATTGGAATATCCTCCATGAGATAAAACAGCGTCACGCTTCCATCCCCGTTCCATGCAGCCCACAATGCCGCCGCTGCGGAGACAAGCAGCACCGCCCCCGTCACCAGATGTACCTTCCCCCGTTTCTCCTCATCGCTCTTTCCGTATTTCAGATGTTCATAAAAAGAAGACGCCAGCAACAGGATTCCTGCAAGCGACGGCAGAAAAATCGGTAATAAAATCAACTTATCCATGATTCTCTCCTCCTATTTAAGTTGTAACGCCCCCTCACCTCTGTGCGGCGGCAACTCGTCGGAAGACATTTATAAAAATGCTTCGCATTTGTCTTCCTCCTATGCAAACATGCTCAGGCCATTTTCGATGAGCATGATGATCGGCCCGGAACACAGTCCCAGGAACAGATTCAATACAACAAAACAGATCAGGGCAAAGGATTTTGCCGGCTCCTCCGTCATTGCCACCTTCTTGAACTGCTTCTTTTCCAGAACTGTCTTTCTCTCCGGCGTGTAAAGACGGATCACGGTTTTCATAAAATAAACCGCATTCAAAATCGTACTGATCGCCAGTGCGATCAGCGTAGGCAGCATCTTTTCCATGCTCCCAACGCCCACGCCCGCCTGCGCAAACAGGAGCTTCGAAATAAACCCGGAAAACATCGGTATCCCCACCATAGACAGCGAGCCGACGGTAAATGCGATTCCCGAAAGCTTATTCCGGTATCCCGCCCCTGTCAGATCAAAGAAATCCGTACTGTCCCCCGAAACCTCCGTAATCCCGGAAGCCGCCACGAACAACAGCGCCTTTGTCGCCGCATGGGATACGATATGATAAATACTGGCCACGATACCAGCCGTGGTTCCAAGACCAAATCCCATATAGATATAGCCGATCTGCGCCACCGAGGAATAAGAAATCATTCTTCGGATATTGTTCTCCTTAATGGCGCTCACAGAACCCATAATCATTCCCAGAATGCCAAAGACAAACAGGACATTGATTACCTTGCTGTCCCGCACGATGTCAAAGCCAATCACACGGTAAAAAATCTTCACCAGCAGGAAAATATATCCTTTGGAAACCAGAGATGACAAAATCGACGCCGAAGAAAGGGTAGAGTATCCATAAGCATCCGGCAGCCAGCTATGGAATGGATACAGTGCGCTTTTGATGGCAAGTCCCACCGACATCAGTCCCACGGCAACCAGCAGAGGAATGTGATAGCTTCCGTTTGCATGGATGAGGGCTACCTGTTCCTGAATATTGCTCATCAGAAGGTGTCCGGTCAGGTCATATAAAAAGCAGATTCCCAAAAGCAGCAGACCGGAGCCTAACAGACTCATAATCATATAACGTGTGGCAGCCACCAGCGTCCGCCCGTTCTGGCGGATCATAATCAGGCCGCACGCAGAAATCGTATTAATTTCTACAAATACATAGGCCGTAAACAAATCGTTCGTATAAATCAGAGCCAGAAGGGAGCACAGCAGAAGGTTCACCATAATATAGTAAAGATTCTGTTTGGTATCCTCGATCTCCTCCTCCCGCTCCCGGATTCCACCCAGCATACACAGCAGCATAATCACGCAGAAAAACACTGCCATCGCCGCCTCCAGCACTCCTACGCGGATTTCATTTCCCCAGGGCGCCGGAAAATGTCCCATCGTATAGACATATTCCTGCCCGGTACCCAGCACGAATGCCAGGACTGCCGTGGACATGGCTCCGATGATGATAATCACCGCCGCATTCACCCATTTTGCTTTCTTTCCATTCAGAACGGAGCAGAGCGGCCCGGAAAACAGGGAAAGAATAATGGAAATAAACGGAAAATTCTGTACAAACGCCATTACAGCCCCTCCTTCCTGAGCCTGGTGGAAATCTCGTCCAAATCCAGCGTGTGATATCTGCGGTACAGACGAATCGTCAGAGACAGCATCAAAGCCGTTACGGACACCGATACCACGATACCGGTAAGTACCAGACCGCTCGGAATCGGATTGATATATGCCTTTACACTCTGCACGCCATTTGTCACAATGGGCGCTTTCCTTCCTCCGATATACCCTTTCAACGCCAGAAACAGATACATGGCCGTATCCATGATATTCAGACCAATAATCTTTTTAATCAGATTTTTCTGTAAAAGCAGGTTGGAAAACCCGATTCCGAACAGAATCATTGCTACTGCTTCCCCATAATTATTCAAAAGATTCGTAAGGTTCATATCAATACGCTCCTTTCCTGAACATGACATAGAACGTGTACATCGTCCCTGCAACTACCAAACCCACGCAGATATTCAGAATCAAAATCAGGCCGCTGCTTAAAATTGCGCCCGGCGTTCCTAAGGGAATCACACTCTCGATATGATTTGCCCCGGTATAGAACGAATAGCTCTTCGCCAGCGCATAGCATGCCAGCGCACAAAAACTCAGTCTTTTATACGTCCTTTCATTGAAGAATCGTTCCGTCTTTGCAAAGCCGAAAGCATTCAGATACAGGATCAGGCCCGCTCCAATCACGGCTCCTCCGGAAAATCCGCCGCCCGGCCCCAGATGGCCGCCGAGAATCACATAAATGCCAAAGATCACAATCGGCGGAACCAGGATCCGTGCCACCGTCTGAAGGATCACATCATTCTTCGGCTCGTAAATCCGGTCCTCTTCCATCTCATAGCCTATTCCGTGGCTTCCCTTTTTGCTCTTGTCATGGCGAAGAAGAATCAGTACGGTACAGGTCGCAATAAACAGTACATGGGACTCTCCCAGAGTATCAAACGCACGATAATCCAGAATCATTCCTGTTACAATGTTGACCGCTCCCGTCTCCTGTAAGCCGTTTTCGATATAGCGGGCAGCCACTTCGTTGTTCACCGGGTTGTCCGGGTTTCCGAAAGTCGGCAGTCCGGACACCGCCGCCAGAAGCATGGCCACCAGGCAGATGCAGAACAGCACGCTGGCCACACGGTAAAATTTCGTGAAAACGAGCACTTCCGAATTATGTCTGGTATCATAGATGCGTTCCTTTAGCTTTTTTCGTTCCTCCGCGCGCTTTCTCAGCGTTGCTTTATCTTCCGAAAATTCCTTCTGGGGCTTCATTTCCACCGTATCCAGAAACGGGTCCTTCGTCCCTTCAAACCACTGTTTCAATTTGTAGGAAAGGCTTTTTTCATATTTCTCTTCCGGTACTTTCTTACTCATCGCTCTCTTCCCCCTCGTTCTCTTCTGTCTTTATAATCGCATGGATTTTTTTGAGCGTGACAAAAAAAAGCACGCTCGTGACCCCGGCTCCTACCGCGGCTTCTGTAATCGCCAGATCCGGAGACTCCAGCAAAATCCAGACAATCGACATCACCAGGCTATATGACATGAAGATCAGGATAGAATTCAAAAGGTTTTTCGACAAACTGACCGATATGGCGCACACGATCAGAAATCCGAACAGAATATACATAAAAATCCGCATATTATTTCTCCTCCTTTTCCTCTTCTAACTGTTTCAGCGTCACTGTCCGGTAATGCTCCTCCTTCTCTTCATCCGTCGTCACTTCCAGACGCGCGATCAGGTGAGAAGATACCGGAGACGCAAACCACAAAAAAATAATGACAAACAGAAGCTTTAAGGAAGTAAAATTCCAGCCGCTCATCAAAATCAGCCCCACCAGAGAAAATCCGATGCCCAGGGTATCTCCCATCGCCGCCGCGTGCATACGGTTCAGTACGTACTTAAAACGAAATACCCCGATCATTTCAATCATAAAAATTCCCAGCCCGCAGAGCATCAGCAGCGCCCCCGCCAGAAAGCGAATCCATTCAAGCACTTCCATGTTTCTTCTCCTCCTCTTTTCTTTGCCTGTAAACACCCATATAAACCTTCGTCAGCACAATCACCGCAAGGAAGCTGATCATCGCATAGATCAGACAAATATCCGCCAGATATCCCTCCTCCAGCATCAGCGCCAGGATCGCAATAATAACCATGACCATCGTTCCCATCATATTAACGGCGACGACCCGGTCAGCCACCCGCGGGCCTATAATGGCACGAATCAGACACAGTACGACCATGACTGCAAGAAAAATCAGGACTGCCATAAAAAAGATATGGTACGCTCCTTCAAGACCTGGTACTCCTCTTCCCATTTTCTCTCCTCCTTCTAATCCTGCTCCATCTCGGAAAGCAGCTTTACAAACACAGAATCATCCATTCCGTCCGCCAGGCTCTCATCCAGGCAGTGCACTACATAAGAATCTTCCTCCAGATGCACGGTGATGGTTCCCGGAGTCAGCGTGATCGCATTTGCCAGAAAGGCCCGTGCAGACGGCGTCTTTAAATCTGTACGAAAAGAGACAAGCGTCGGCTCGATCTCCTCCCTCTCAGATAGAATCATGGGAATCACGGCGAAATTCGCCTTGACAATCTCCCGGATCAGCACACACACATAACGCAGGAATTTCCCGATGTTTTTCAGATTCTTTTTTTCCTTTTCGATACTGTAATCCATAAATTTGCAGGTAAACGCAAACACCGCTCCTGCGATCACGATTCCAAACAGGCAGATCTCCAATGTGAAATTCCCATTAAAAATCACCCATAAGAAAAAATATAATAAGTACATACTGTATTCTCCACCATCCTTTCTCCTTGTCAAAACCGCTCTGATTATAACTCTTTCTACACCTTTCGTCAAACTGAAAAGGGACTGAATTTTAACTGTATTTTTCCAGAAAGATTCCTGCACAAACAGAAAATTTTCATTGACAAACCAGAGAGTAGCGTGTAGATTAAATATAGATATCGAATAATATCGTTGATTCGGTAGGTGAGGCTACCGCAGGGATATGGACTGCTGCCGCGAAGCTGTGGAGACACAACGAGAAGGTCAGCAGGTGACGTCGTAGAAGGCGCCACTTAATGCAGTTTCACGCCCTGTGATGCTAAAGCTTGAACGGTCTACGGGTTTTTTAATGCGTACCACTGTTCATACAGTGGTTTTTTATTATTTTTCTAAAAAAGGAGGCGAAATCATGGACGCAGACAGTTGCAGTAGCGGCACGGCAAAAGTTCCTATACCAAACGGCGGCACGATTCTGTGTCCATTTCGCCGTTTATCTTTCTAACGGATTCTTTTGTTGTGTCTTTACTCACTATCTGTACTTTTCTGATGTCTTCAGGAGAGTATCAATTAGTTAAAATACGAAACAGGAGGAAAGACCAATGACAGATGCTTTTGAAACCTTGAAAAAAAGTATCAAAGCTCTGGCGGAAGAGAAAAAATATGCGACCCTCCGTGATATCCTCACGACCATGAACGCAGCGGACGTGGCTTCTTTATTTGAGGATATGACAGAAGAAACCGTTCCTCTTCTGTACCGCCTGCTCCCCAAAGAGCTGGCTGCCGATACTTTTGTCGAGATGGAACCCGACACGCAGGAAATGCTGATTCGGGGATTTTCCGATAATGAATTAAAAGAAGTCGTCGATGAGCTGTATGTAGATGACGCCGTCGACCTGGTAGAAGAGATGCCCGCTAACGTAGTGAAACGTATCTTAAGCCAGGCGGACGCCGAAAAGCGAAAGATGATTAATACTATTTTGAAATATCCGGATGATTCCGCAGGCAGCATTATGACAACAGAGTTTGTGGAGCTTCGCCCGAAAATGACGGCAGAGGAAGCGATCCTGCATCTTCGCCGCAGCGGTATCACAAAAGAGACGATCAATAACTGCTATGTCTGCGCCAAAGGCCGACAGCTCGTCGGCGTCGTGACGATCCGCGATCTGATTATGGCGGATTCCGGTCAGACGATGGAAGAGCTGATGGAGGACAACATTATTTCTGTATCGACCCTGGAAGATCAGGAGACAGTGGCGCAGCAGTTCAGTAAATATGGCTTTCTCGCCATGCCTGTCGTGGACCGGGAATCCCGTCTGGTCGGTATCGTGACTATCGATGATGTGCTGGACGTTATGGAGGAGGAGACCACCGAGGACATCGAAAAGATGGCCGCTATCGTACCTGCGGATAAACCGTACCTGAAGCAGACGACCTTCGATTTGTGGAAAAGCCGTATGCCGTGGCTGCTGCTTCTGATGATCTCCGCCACCTTTACCGGACTCATCATCACCAGCTTCGAGACCGCCCTTGCGAAATATGTCATTCTGACTGCGTATATCCCCATGCTGATGGACACTGGCGGTAATTCCGGAAGCCAGGCCTCCGTCACCGTGATCCGTGCCCTTTCTCTGAAGGAAGTGGAGTTCCGTGATATTTTCCGTATCATCTGGAAGGAAATCCGCGTGGCGCTACTCTGCGGACTGACACTTGCCGCCTGCAATTTTGCCAAGCTGCTTTTCTTTGACCATCTGACCATCATGGTGGCGTTTACGATCTGCCTGACGCTGCTCGTGACGATCTTCTGTGCAAAGATCGTAGGCTGCTCCCTGCCGTTACTCGCATCCCGTCTGGGCTTTGACCCGGCTGTCATGGCGAGTCCCTTTATTACTACGATCGTCGACGCCATTTCCCTGCTGGTTTATTTCCAGTTCGCGACGCATCTGCTTGGATTATCCTGACACGGGAACCTTCCTATTTTGCAGCAGATAAAAAATATCGCATCCGCTTCCGCGCTGCGATATTTTTTATTACCGAAAACTTCATTTTCTCTCATGTAGACTCCACAACCCTGCTGTATCTTCGAATCGGATACATCCCGTCATGCGCTTCTCCCACTCTCATCTCAGACATGTGGGCAGCTCCTGTGACCCGCACGACTCCCGCTTTAAAAAGCTGCTCCTCCAGATACGCCCTGTCCGCCTGCGGGCAGACCAGCCCTGCCGTCTGCAAATATCCTCTGTTATGTTTTAAAGCTTTCACGATCTGCGTCCGCGGCAGAGGCTTCACCCAGCAGTTTCGAAAAAGATAAGACAGCTCAAGAGTGGAGTCCTCTGCAAGAATCACACTGACGCCCTTCCCTCTAAGCACCTTCCTTGCAGTGGCGGAAGCTTCCAGTTCTTCGTTATACAGCGAAATACTTACCTTCCCCCGGATTCCCAGCGGAAGCCCTGGCACATGCCTGCTCTCCTCCTCCAGCAGTGCCAGAAAACGCCTCCCAATCTCCTCTACCACCGCCATATCCTCCGTGTCCACAAAAAGACCCTGGCAAGAGCTGCATAAAAGTTGATTTGTCGCACAAATATGCGCTGCCAGCGCCCGCAGCTCCTCCTCCCCGGCATCCGGCGTGAGGTAGGCAAAGCTCAGCTTATGTCCCCAGCTTATGATCTGTGTCGCCGGGTCTGCCAGATTTCTGGCGGCACGGACCGCTTCGTCCCCGCCCCACACGACAATGGCGTCCGCCAGACTCCCAAGCTTCTTAAGAAGCGCCAGGTTCGTGGAAGGAATATCGAAAACAGAGATATAGGGCGCCAGCTTTGGTTCTGTCTTCACCAGCTCCTGCAAAAGAAACACCGATACTCCGTCGTCTGTGGAAGGCAGCTTTAGCAGATTGATATTTCCTGCAAGAAGTCCCTCGATCACGCTGTAAAAAGGAAGCCCTTCCGCATTTCCGGCGGCAATGTGAAGCAGAATTCCAAGAGGCATATAACGTCTCCGAATCCTGCTTCCTCTGGCCGTATCGAGATACTCCCCGTTTTCAATCAGGCATCCCAGCTCTGTCTGATATTTATATTCCAGATTTTCACGCTGAAAGAAAACAACCGCTTCTGCAAGCTGCCGTTCGGTAAACACTCCCTGCGCCAGAAGCGGCTTTAGCACCGCATCGTAAACCCCCTCCTGAATTTTCTCTGCCAGCGCTGCACAGGCATCGAGGACTTCCGAAGCCCTGATTTTTCCTTTTTCGATCGTCTGAATACAAAAGTCCGGCATCCCTTCCAGTACTGTATTTAATTTTTCCTCCGACAGAAGCTTTCCGTTAAACAGAATCATAACTGCTCCTCCATTGCGCTTTTTAACAGATTTTCCGCACCTGAGGCACAGGTCGTAATATCCTCCACGCCCACACGTCCCAATATTTCCAGCCAGGGCGTTAAAATCCCACATCCACATTCCTGCGCATCATGCAGGATTCCAAGATCATCCGTCATGACACTCACAACTGGCGTGCTGTTTACCATTGGCGTAATCAGATTCACCAGTCCCGGTGTGCCGTTTGGTACAGGCGCATAAGTATCTGCGTCCCGAATCACCGCCCTGGCGTAGATGGGTACATGAAAATGATGGTTCGGACAGGTGCAGTACAGGACAGGATGTTCTGCCGCACCGAAAAATTCCCAACAGCTTTCTTCTGGAATTCCCAGTACCTCATAGACCAGACGGTACATGGTTTCTTTCTCGACTTTCTCCAAATAATGCTTCTTCCAGCCCCCGCCAAACGCGATTTTAGAACCTTTGGGCATTTTCAGGCGAATCCCTTCTTCCTTCATCTGGTTCAAAAGCCGCCAGGCATGAAAAGGGAAACCGGAAATCCGCACCGGAAACCTCTGACGGCTCAGCCGGATCAACTGCTCTTTCACCAGGTCAAGCCGCAGGGCATACTTGCCCTTTTCATAAACCAGCGCATAGGTTCTCGACAGTGCGGGCGTAAACCAGGTCTGTCCGTATGCCGTTTTCATGATGACCATGCTCTCATGCCGGTTATATTCATAGCCCAGGATGACATAATGGCTGGGAATGGCAGAAAACAGCTTATGCTTTCTGCCCATTGCCAGCACCATTCCCAGACCCGCCCACAGACTTTTCAGGTCAAACCCTACGCTGCTCTTATTTCCGCTGGTCCCCGAAGAGGTTGTATTCATTTTCAGCTTTCTCTCCGGCACGGACACCATCCTGTGATGCTTCAGATATAAAGTGGGCAGAAAAGGAAGCTCTTCCGGCGTCCTCAGATTCAGAAGTCTCTCGCGGGTAAATCCCTTCGTCAAAAGCAGCCTGCGGTATTCCTCACAATTTTCATATTGAAACAGAGCGTTTTCTATAACCTGCTGTAAAAACAACTCTCCCGTATTCTCCAGATCGTATGGATCTTTCCCCCAAAATAAAGGGTTCACGCTTTTTCCTCCTTATACCTCCCGCTTTTCATAAAGCTTCACGGACAGTGCCCAGGACGCCATAAAAAGAACAACGGCCAAAAGAAACCCTGCCAGTGTCACAATTCCTCCGCTGATCGAAATCCCCTGCAAACCAGATTCCCCGAAGAACATACTCACAACGCCAAACAGTGCAAAGACAGCCACCAGCATCACATAGTAAAACACACGCCCTTTTTCCGCCCCCAGTTTAAACACTGGCGGAAGCATGATACTTGGAACCAGCAGCCCTAACAGCGGCATCATGCCAACCATCCTGAAATATGCAGCCCCCGAACCGCCCTGCCCCAAAGAAACTACATTGCGGAGCATCCCCGCCGCCCCCAGAAGAAGCACTGTGGCGGCTACATAGAGAGCGGTAATCAGATACTTTGCCGTAACCATTTGCTTTCTTGTATAGGGAAAGACATTCGCATAGACCTCCCATCTGCTTCTCTCATCATAAGAGATCAGGCTCACCGGTATAATTCCCGTCAGAACCAGCGGATAAAACATCAGAAACGTACTCTCTGACCATATTGAACACACGGCAAATACGATTGCAATCACAAAATAGCTTCTGCAATATTTGTTCACCGTATAAAATTCTTTCCGTAACAATCCTTTCATCGTTCATTTTCCCCCTTTATCATAAACACAAACAGTTCCTCGATGCTGATCGGGCTAAGCTCCGTCCCCGCAGGCGCCGCATCCCTCTTTACAATGGCCTCGACTCCATAGGCCGTCTCTCTCTTTCCTTTCACCGCTCCCGGTCTCAGCTCCCGCAGCACCCCGGCAGTACAGTGCATCACTCCGTATTCCTCCAAAAGAGCGTCTTTCTCTTCGCAGAGTACCAAACGGCCTTTATGAAGAAAAGCGATATAGTCGCAGAGCCTTTCCAGATCGCTCACGATATGGGACGAGATCAAAATCGAGTGGCTCTCCTCTCTCGTAAATTCACTCAAAAGCTCTACTACCTCATCCCGTACTACCGGGTCAAGGCCGCTGGTGGCTTCATCCAGAATCAGCAGTTTCGGGTCGTGGGACATGGCCACCGCAATCCCCAGTTTCATCTTCATTCCTTTCGAAAAGTCTTTAAAAGGTTTGTTCTCCGGCACGGAAAACTTCTTTAAATATTCCTGATATGTCCCGGCTTCCCAGTTTCGATAGGTGTCTTTCATGATCTTCCCCACCTGCTTTGCCGTCAGGCATTCGGGAAATCCCACTTCGTCCATCACGACCCCTACGTCCTCTTTTATCAGAGAAATATTTTCCTGATTGTCTTTCCCCAGAATTGTGATACTGCCGGACTCTTTGTGAATCATATTCAGTATTAATTTGATCGTTGTACTTTTTCCTGCCCCGTTTTCACCGATCAGACCCATGATGCAGCCGGTCGGCAGGGTAAGCGTCAGATTTTCCAGACGAAAATCCTGATATGTTTTTGTCAGATTCTTAATCTCCAATGCGTTCATTGCCTAATCCTCCCAAAGAATTCCAAACATTTCAATAATATCTTCTTTACTCAGGTTGCAGGACGCCGCCAGCTTCATAATCTCCTGCATAGATTCTTCAATCTTCTTCAGATTTGTTTCCCTCAACAGCTCCACATTTTTCGGAGCTATGAAACATCCTTTCGCGGGCAGCGTGTAAATAAATCCTTCCTTCTCAAGTTCATCGTACGCCCTTTTCGTCGTAATCACGCTGATTCTCAAATCCTTTGCAAGATTCCGGATAGATGGCAGCGCCTCGTCCTCCTGCAACGCCCCGCTGATGATCTGATTCTTAATCTGCGAATAAATCTGATCATAAATCGGCGCGCCGCTCTTATTATCAATAAAGATGTTCACTCCTTCACCTCTTTGTTATTTTGTATATATGCAGTATATACAGTTGAAACAGTTTTGTCAATATCTCTTTCGAATTTTTAGTAACTATTCAGCCATGCAGCCAGATGCGGCATATGAGCGGCGCAAGCTTGCTTGCAGAGCACATGATGTGCATCTGGCTATATGGCGTTTAGCCATAAGCGAGAATCCAGCTGCGGTAGCAGCGAAAAAGCAGCGTAAGCTGCGAATTCGAGCCTGGATGGCTGAATAGTTACAATTTTTATTTTTGTAACAGTTCAGCCATGGCCGGCAAAACGGGCGAATCATGCTTGCATGAATGAGCACGTTGTGCCGGCCATGAGCGGAGCGCCAGAATATGAGCAAAAAGAGTTGCGAAGCAACGAAGTGCACGTAAGTGCGATTTTGCGAATGGCGCGGGCTGAACTGTTACTTATTTTTTTATTTTTTTTCATTTTTACATTGCTTTTATTTTTATTCGTGGTATACTAGAGGACAGGAAAACTTCCCGTTTTTCCTGCCTGGGGTATTAGCGCAGTTGGGAGCGCGCAACATTCGCATTGTTGAGGCCACGGGTTCGAATCCCGTATACTCCATATGAGGAAACCTTGATTTTTCGGGGTTTCTCATGCTTTCAGGCATAATTTAAGCCGTCCTTTTGGGGCGGCTTTCTTGTTGTTTGGGGACTATTTGGGAACCTGAGAGCCTTCGCCGCTCCACAATCTTCAACGCCGCCCTCTCCGTGCTGCTCGTCCAGGTACAGAAGGCTGAGCTTGCACGGCCCCTTGATAATTTCCAATACAATTTCTTTCATAAAATCCTTCTTTTCTGCCGGAATTTATGCTACTCTATGTATGTGTGTGAGTAGCTCCGGCTACATGTTGCCCCTGTCAGAGTTGCAGCTCTGGCAAGGGCTTATTTTTATGCTACTGTAAATCTGCGGCTTACGCTGCTCTTGCAAAACTGGCTGTAAATATCCGGAAAAGATGCTTTCAAGGCTTTTCCATCCAAGCGGTTGTTGATGATTGCTTTCCACCGGATAATGAAATTTTTCGTTTTCAGCTCGTCGACCCCCTTTTCTTCAAGATCGGCTTTGATTTCTGCTTTCAGGGCTTCCGCCTGCTGCTCCAGTTCCTTCTGCTGGGCTTCGATTGCCTACAATTTCTTAATTCTGTTCTCGATCTGTCTTTCTGTCATGGTTTTGTTCTCCTCTCTTGGTTTTGTCTGGAAGCTCAGCACCGGGAGGCTTTGCGGAGGATTGCGGCTGTGCGGCTTTCTCTGTATCCTGTCCGGGTTTACCGACGCTCTTCGGTATCCGTCTGGCTGTTCTTCTTTAACTGTCTTTATTATAGTACATGTACATGTATGTTTCAACTGGCATATCCGACAAACATGTACATATATTTTTGTTTATTTTATACATGTACATATATTGAAAGCTATGCTATAATCAATACATACTGGAGAAGGTATCTCTATTTTAGAGCCCCCCCTCTTTACTGTGAAAGAAGGTGTATTTTATGGCATTAACCGAGAGCCAAAAACAAGCAAGATACAATTATGCTAAAAAAGCATTGAAGCGTATTCCTCTGGATGTCCAAAAAGAAAAATATGAGCAAATCAAAGCAGCAGCAGACGCAGCAGGGGAGAAAGTCAACGGATACATTAAAAAAGCCATTGATGAGCGAATGGCTCGTGAATCTGAATAACCCCACAAGCCTATACTAACCAAGAAAGGACGTGTTTACTATGGCATTACCACAAGAAAGACTTTACACTATTGAAGATATTTACGCTCTTCCGGAAGGAACCAGGGCAGAACTGATTGACGGCCAGCTCTACATGATGGCGCCGCCCACCCGGAGACACCAGGAGATTGTAGGAGAGCTTTACACTAGTATCAGCAATTACATCAAATCAAAAGGTGGCTCCTGTAAGCCCTATATTGCCCCGTTTGCCGTATTTCTGAATGCAGACAATAAGAACTATATCGAGCCAGATATAAGTGTCATATGTGACAGAAACAAGCTCACAGACAGGGGCTGCGACGGTGCGCCGGACTGGGTTATTGAAGTCGTGTCGCCCGGCAGCAGGCGAACGGACTATTACACAAAGCTATTCAAATACCGTACGGCCGGAGTTCGTGAATATTGGATTGTTGACCCGGACAAAAACAGGATTCTTGTATATAACTTTGAATCAGAGGATGCCGGAGACTATTCTTTCAACGATTCCATTAAAGCAGGTATCTACTCAGACTTTTCCTTTGATTTCTCGGTACTGGATATTTAGCCGCCGCCCTGCTGCCTATTCGTTTCGTTTTGGAAATATAGCGAACGTTCGCTACACCGCTTTATGAACGTTCGCTATTCTGTTCTTACTGCTCCAGAGTTCACGCATGCGTGACCATGTCAGCAAACCCGCACACATATTCGTTTGTTTTGGAAAGTGTGCAGAATTGCGCGCGTAACGATGTCCGAAAAACCGCCTTTTTCTACGATTTCTCTCTGTTCGCTCTTTGTTCGTTTGGAAATTTCTCACGCTTCCCTCACGCTTCAACCTCATTTTCACCCCTCAGAATCACATAGGCTTTCTTATACTGCCCCTGCTGCCCTTTGGGGAACTTACAGCACTTCACCAGAGGAGAAAGCCGCCTCATGACGGCTCTTATGGTCTGTTCATCCTCTGGATGTTCATAGCTGATCTTAAGTTTGACGCTCATTCTGTTCCTCCTTAATCAATCCCCGTCCGATCATAAGCATGTAAATATTGCGTACATTCCTATACCCTGCGTTCTCCAGTGCCTTTGTAATCTGTTCCAGCATTTCCGTTCTGCTTTTCATTTTGCCGTTCCCCCTATGTTCTCCAACGTTTCCTGATTTGCATAATAAAGCGTTATTGTGTATATTTTTTTTTAATACTCATCATTGTTTATAGCACCCAACAAATCCCTTATGGCGGTTTTATATTGTTCTTCCATATCAGCCTTTGCAGCCTTCACCCCCTGCGTATTAACATTTTTCATAAAATCCTTTCCGCCTCCCACCGTGCTATACTGCCTATGTATTTGATTGGCACGGCTCCGGCTATGTGCTGCCCTTGCCGGTGTTGGCGCACTGCCGGATGACTGCGAGATTGCCCATATGGGGCACAGAGAGGGTTCGAAAAAGTGTAATCAAGGTATTGGGGGAATGGTGTAAACATCCATAGAGCTGTTTACAGGGTGTGTAAACGGAGTAAACAGAGATGTTACATGTTTTGTGCACGCCGGAAAATGCAGAAATCCAATAAAAACATAGATATGTAAACAATGTAAACAAACTCTCTATATAAGTAAAAAAATAGGTAATAATATACACACCTAAATCGCCTAATAAAACCACACATACACGTGTGTATGTGTGTGCGCGAGGAACGGAAAACGGAGGGGCAGATGAGCAAAGGAAAATGCGGTAAGTGGCTGGAAGAGATACTCGCAGACGGAGAGGCACACCTCTGTGACGACGTGAGGGAAGCGGCAAAGAAGAGCTAAAGACAGATGATAACCGTCCCGGCCTGTGATGCTCTGCCAGGTCTCCGGAAGTCCCCGTTCTCACGCTGCCACGCTTTCAAGCTGTCATATCCGTTTATTCCCTTCTCTTCGTCTATCTCCAGAGCGATCACTACAAGCCCACCGGATAAGCTGCCCGTTGCTATTCCTATGTTGCAATCCGGGTATCTGTCCCACCAGTCTGCAATCTGTTGTTCGTTGGTCGTTGCCGCCTTGCATCCATTTTCAGTCGCTGGCCGCTTGTCTCGCGGCCTTAAGGGAAAAACTGCAAGCCCTCTACCGGCATAATACAAAGCCCATTTTTTCAAAGTCGCCGTCATGCACTCACCTGCTCTCCCCGGTTCATGTACTCCCTCAGCTTATCCCCATTGATAAGATACTTACTCCCGGCTTTGATGTGTGGAATCTTCCCTTGAATGCAGAGCTTCCGGACGTAGTCATAACTAAGACCTGTCTGGCTTGCCGCTTCCTTCAGCCCCCACATGGTGGGAACGCCCTTTGTCTGCTCCTGCTGCCGCGGCTCTACTTCCGTGATGCTTGTGAGCAGACTCATGATTTCATTGTGCCGCTTCTGTTCTGCTTCGATCATCTTCATAGCTTCTACTGCTGTCAATGTGTAATCCTCCTTTCTGCGGGTGAAAATCTTCTTTTAATCCTCTACCCTATAATTATACCTTGAGACAGTTAAACGCCCGATTTGCTGTTTTCACGCTGACGGTTGCCGCTCTGCAAAAGATTTCTACGTAATTCATCCGCTTTCTTTCGCTTCTGTTCTTCCGTCAACTCCATACCTGGGTTAATCCTAATCCAGCTAACCGGAATATGTGCGCATAAGCTACCGTCTTTATTCTCTGCCACTATTTCGCATTCCTCCGGGCGTTCTGCTGCCAGTTTCCGGATTCTGGTTTTATACCGTCCCTGCGACAATGTGACGGTTGCCCGCTGTTCGTCCTTGATAAATTCAATTACATTTTCGATACAGTAATCCATTCTGTTGCTCTCCTTTCCATCTCTTCCCACGCCGCCCCCCGGTGGGTTATTCAAGTATCTTTTTCAAATCAATGTTCAGTGCATCGGCTATCTTCCGGCCTACTTCGTCAGAACAGCTCCGGCCATTCTTAACGCCGTTAATCGTGGGTCTGGACACTCCCGACAGCTCTGCAAGCTGTTTCTGGTTCAAATCCCGGCGCGCCATCTCTGTGACGAGTTTTATTCTGTCGATTCTCATTTGTTCACCTCCTCTGTCTATATGCCCTGTTTTATTAGTTCCGTTTTCCTCCCGTGCCTGAATAGGCTAGATGTGGGCTTGTGGCGATTGCCTGTGAGATATGTGTCATTATTAAAACGCATGCATTTGCATGTCTGCAATAGATATATCACATGTATTTGCATATATCAACCTTTAAATTAATGTTTTTACATATGTTCAAAGCAGAAAACTTGTGGTAAACTATATCAGGGGTGAAATAAATGAGTTCAAGTGAAAAAATTAGACAATTAAGAAAAGAAAAGGGGCTTACTCAAAAGCAACTTGCTGAAAAAACCGGAATCGCAGCTATTACCATCCAGCAATACGAAGCCGGAAAATATGAGCCAAAACTAGATAAGTTGCGGCGTATTGCTGCCGCTTTAGATGTCACAATCGGGGAATTAGAACCGAACTGGGGCACTTTCACCCCGGATGAAATCGCTAAGGACTGGAACGGTAAAAATGAAACACAAAAGACAATAACATTCAGTCAAGAGGGTACATGGGTCGGTTCTGGGGAAACGTCATTGATATTTGACTACAGAAAACTAAACAAAATCGGAAAAAAAGAAGCACTGAAAAGAGTGGAAGAACTTACAGAGATTAAAAAATACACAGACGAATCCTCAAATTGACGACCACAAAGCCCTGATCGAGGACGCTGGGACACCAGGCCGCCGCCAAATGGCTGTCAGCTCCGGGACAAATGTCCGGAAGGTGTAGAAATTTCTACGGCGTTACTGCCCCTAAAAACAAGAAAAATCAATTTGATGTTTCCTGTTCACGCACCTGGCCGCCACTGATCGGCGACAGCTCCGGCAAGGGGACAAATTGTCACTCTCTTGGCAAAACCTAAATTTTCGGTATTGCGAAAACCAGTAAATCTAAAATTTTAGAAACCGATTGATCTGCACCTTGAAAATATAATATGCTTAACCGGGTAGCCGGGGGACGTGCTGCACCCGTTCCGAGCCTGTCGGAGGTGGTGCTATATGAGTACATACGAGGAATTTATGATAATCCTTACCACTGCGTTATTGATTGTCGCTATTCTGAATTATGCGCATAAAAAATAGCCGTCCTGCTCCCTGCAAAAGAATAGGACAGCTATTTTCAGTTAAACTATAATTTCGCCGGGACGGGTGAGTTGCGGTCACCTTCCGGCTATCCTGTTAAGCATATTATAAACCAATGTAAATACATTTGTCAAATCTTTTCCACCCCTTCCCACGCCGCCCCGGTACAGGAAGAAAGGAGATAAGATAAGACATGGCATCAATCGAAAAGAGAGGGAACACATACCGGATTAAGGTTTTTATTGCTTATGATTCCCAGGGCAGGAAAATAACCCGTTCCACCACATTCAAGCCAGATCGCACCACTGCGACCGGGAAAGCAAAGGCGGAATCTGTCATACAAAAAGAACTGGCCGCTTTTGCCGCTGAATTCGAACGCAAGGCAAAGGCCTGGGTGCTGATGCTTGGGGACAATATGCGACTTGATGAACTCATTCCCCAATATCTGGAGCAATACGCTTTTATAGAGCTATCTCAGGCAACCGCCGAAGGATACCGCCAGATTCTGGAAAACCGTATCATTCCGGAGTTTGGGCATATCAAATTGTGCGACCTGAGTCACCAGCAGCTCAATCTACAGGCATACTTCAACAATCTTTCCAAATCCGGGCTTGCTCCGTCCACGATAAGGCGTTGCATGGCCGTTTTCAGCTCTGCACTGTCCTGGGCGGTGAATATGCGGCTTATGCAGCAGAACCCGCTTTCACACGTCAAACCGCCCAAAGAGCAGCGTAAAAAGGATAAGGCGAAGAGTTTTACCCCCGAAGAATTAAAGCGGTTTATTGCCTCCCTGGAGCTGCCACAAGTGGCGACATATAAAGCTCATGAGTGCGCACGGGTCAACGGTTCCGTATACTCCGTAAACGAGTACAAAGAAACCCGCTATCTGTCAGAACAGTTTAAGTTTTTCTTTATCCTTGCCGCATTCTCCGGATGCCGGAGGGGTGAGTTGATAGCTTTGGACTGGCCAGACATTGACTTTGAGAATTGCACGATCAGCATTACCAAAAGCGCATCCAAGATAAAAGGCGGAGTTATCATAAAGGACACCAAGACGGCCAGCGGAAACCGCATTATCAATATACCGCCGTCCGTGATGTCCCTGGCCTCTAAATGGCGTATCCAGCAGAATGAACTACGGCTTTCACTTGGTTCTGCCTGGAAGGGTGCCAATAATGTGTTCTCCCAGGCAGAAGGGGGGCGCATGTATCTGGACACTGTAACAAGAAAATTCAGGGACATCATACAAAACTATAACGCCCAGGCTGCTGAATCTGATAAACTCCCAGAAATTTCCCTTCACGGGCTAAGGCATACCGCCGCAAGTATCCTGATCGGCCAGCACACCGACATAGCCACAGTATCAAAAAGGCTTGGGCATAGCCGAACGTCTGTAACGCTGGACATTTACACGCACGCCATCAAAGAAGCTGACAAGGCCGCCGCTGATGCGCTGGACGTCCTCGCCCGCTCCGCTGGCATAGGGTGAATTTTGGGGGACTTTTGGGGACCTGACGGAGTTTTTGGGGACTTGAACAGGCAGTTAATAAGAAAACACATATTCAAAAAAAAACCGTAAAATCAGGCTTTTCACGGAGTCAGCATAAAATATTAAATGCTCAAAAAGACATTCGCATTGTTGAGGCCACGGGTTCGAATCCCGTATACTCCATATCAAATCTTTCGTAAAAAGAGCCGTAGCGCATAGAAGAGAAATCCTCTATGCGCCGCGGCTCTTTTTCATTCAGCAAATATAAGAAGCATCAGTTTACCGTTACTTTACAGTCAATCAGAATGATTTCACATCGTGGGCAATACCATGCCGGCTGTTTTTTCATGCTGAAAAGCCTGACTCCTCCTAAATAGAATCCGTTTTCTTTTGGCCCCCGCAGCCGCATTTTCCCCATGTCCTCCCATTTGGGCAGCCATTGAAGTCCTGCCGTAGGAATAAACCCCTCCAACATCTCCTGTCCACAGCCTTTACATATCATTCTAGTCCCTCCTAATTCCAACCCACTACACTATACGAAGTATATCCAAACAACTTATCATGAAACAAAATTGCCATTTCCTGTTTTCCCCACTGCTTCGGGCACATCCCCTCAAAATAAATTTTACCTGTATTATAAGCACTATCTGTCACATCATATCGATACCCTATATAGGTAGTGTAATGCTTTGAATCTTGTGTATCTACCAACTTCCAGTTGAATTTTGTCCTCTTACATGCCACAGTTGTTGACAAAGCGCTCTTAAGTTTTCCTCCAGCAATTGTAATCCCGGCTGATATACAAACCCTTTTTATAAAAGATGTACCGATCTTAGCAAGTAAATTTGTTGCTGAAACTAATATTGAAACCAAATCAACAAGTGTTCCTATATAGGATCGAATCGTATATGTACTATTAGTACTTGATTTCGTATAAGAACATCTCATACCATAATAAACTAATCCATTTTCACCGATTGCCCTGTAATTAATCGTTCCCATTGTTTTCGTTCTTTCCAGAATTGGTTCTTCTGTTTCTTCGCCCTCCTCTATTATAAGATAATCACTCGGATGAATCACATCTGTAGCATTTTTCCTTTCTCTAGCCTCATCATAATCTCCAAAAAACTCCCGCACAATAATATCTTTCTGACCATCAGGTAAAGTATTCTTTTGTGTTAATACCCCATCAACATACTGCAAGAAAACTTTGTCCCCTGAATGCGTTTCGTAATAATCAATCCTCGTATCTCCCAGCTCAAAACTTTCTACTTCTTCCTCCCCGATATCATTCTCAACATTATTATCATAAGCCGCATAAGTGTTCAACATAGATTCACTTATTATAGATACTAACAGTATTACTCCCATTATCCTTTTTAACATTTTTTTAAATTTCATACCATCTTTCCTTTCTTTTATAATATAAATCAAGTTTGTATTTATACAATATCATTACATGTCATATATGTCAATACTTTTTCTATTCTTTCCCGCATATAAAATTGTCAAATAAACTTTTTTGTCGCAGCTTTAAAACCCAAAAACTCTGTCTCCTTTGCATGGAATAAATATAAGTTGCATAAACGCTATTAGCACTGCTATAATCAATGACAGAAAAATATCATTACGAATACGCCTAAAAAGAACGTGATTGAAAAGTAAGTGGTAAAATCAGTGATATTCATGTAGTGCAAAATCCCATAAAATATTAAAAATGCGAGAATAAACAAATGAAAAACAGCTTAATTGAACTGATTCTAAAGCAGAATAACAACAGTAAGAAAGGATGCCTGGGAGCCCTGAAAGGAAACAAATCCCTGAAGGACTTTCCAATCAGCAGAGAAATCCTGGAAGAAGCCACAAAACTGGAACAGCAAAATCTTCTGAAAGTAACATGGTACGATGGAAAAAGCACGATAACGAAAATTTCTTACCGGACGGCAGACCTGGAAACCTTTTACCGTATGGCCGGTCAAATTCCTCCGTGGCAGATTCTGGAGGAATACAAGAATCAGCTTCTTTCTTTGCTTCCTGCCTTACAAAAAGAGTGGATTCGGCGTTATTGCGAAAAAGGACTGCTGGAGCAGCTTCAAAAGGGAAACCTTCCGGGAAATCTTCAAAAAGAACATTTCCTGGACTGTCTGCAAGGTCTGGACAAGCTAAACGCCCCCATCTATAAACGCCTGTTCAGCATCAAATATCTGTCCGACTCTAAAGAATTTGAGCAAAAATTTCAGAATATTATCATTACAATAGCCAAAAGCTATTGCCCGGACGTGACAAAAGAGATGGAAGCTCCAGAGGTACTATCCCGAATTTATCTTGAGGAATATTCGCAGGAGCTTTGGATAAAGGGGAATCTGCGCCTGGCATTCGAAGGACACGTGCAAAACTACGCGGGGTTTATTTATGGCGCCGCTTTAAACAGCCAGACATTAAAACATGCGGAAATTCTGCCGGATCAGAAGATTACGAAAATTCTTACCGTTGAGAACAAGGCCACTTTTGAAAGCATGAATTACACGGAAGGTACACTCATCATCTTCTCTCATGGCTTTCTGGCTCCGGAAGAACGAAACTTCCTGAGAAAACTGATAAAAGTACTGCCGGAGGACACCGGATATTACCATACCGGGGATTTGGATTTGGGCGGTGTGCGAATCTTCCATGACATCCGCACAAGGGTCATGCCGAAGTTAAAGCCTTTACAGATGGATGCAGATACCTTTTATTCCTATAAAAAATTGGGATTTGGTGAGAAAATCCAAAAACAGGACTATCTGGAAATGCTGCAAAAAGTAGAAGAACCACGTCTCCAGAGTCTGATTGATACCATTTTAAAAGAAGAATGGGTGATAGAACAGGAAAGTTTTCTGGTCGGTGGAAGACATTCTTTATAAATCCCATGAACACAGACCCTTCCAGTAAATAAAACAACAGAGACAGAATTATCTGCTTACAGGCAAATAATTCTGTCTCTGTTGTTTTAAGATCTCTTTTTATAATCCTTCTCGATTTTCTTCTTCCACTCCGGAGTCAGCGCACTGGCCTGCCTGTAACATGCCACGGTCTCTCCCAGCACCTCATAATTCAGCCTCGTCCCCTCACTGTCACTGTGAAAAGTAACTGCCCGGTCCGGACAGATTCCAAAATTTCCCGCCACCTGAACCGCATCGATATTGGCTCCCAGAAACAGAAATTCCCATCCGTATTTCTCTTTCTGCCTTTCCAGCATTTCCTTTACTTTTTCGTAAGTATACCTCCTGCTGGCGTTTTCCATGCCGTCTGTGGTAATGATAAACATCGTCTTTTCCGGCCTGTCCTCTTCTCTGGCATATTTATGGACATTCCCGATATGATGGAGCGCCCCGCCCACTGCGTCCAGAAGCGCCGTACATCCCCTGACATAATACTCTTTCTCTGTCATGGGCGAAATATGCTCCAGCGGTACCCGGTCGTGCAGCACCTCGATTCTGTCATCGAAGAGCACCGTAGAAATCAGCACTTCTCCCTTTTCTTTCTCCTGCCGCTTCAGCATGGAATTGTATCCCCCGACCGTATCTTTCTCCAATCCCTGCATAGACCCGCTTCTGTCTAAAATAAATACAAGCTCCGTTAATCCTTTTCTCATCTGGCTTTTCCTCCATTTCTTTGATGGATTTAGTATAAGCCTCTGAGACTGGAATCTGGTCGCATGGCAGGCGACATTTCTACTTTTAACCCAGCACCTGCTGGTCATGGTCAAACAGGGACAAATTAATTTGATAAATATCATAGACTTTATTCATGATAAAATACTGCACGATCAAATCCGAAACGCTTCCCGGTGAAAATGCCAGTCCGGCCCTTGCCAGGAAGTCCTTTGTCTCATCCAGATTCAACTCCAGCGCAATCGCCAGCGCCAGCACAGTCTTTTTGCTTGGATGATAATGTTCATTGCTCCTGATCTTATGAAACAGCTTTCGATCAATGTTTGCTCTTTTATACACCTCCACATCAGTTTTCCCCTTTTCATCAATCAGCCGGAACAGACTCTGTGAAAAAGTCTCCCCCACCTGACTGATCAAGTCCTCCAGGCTGCGCCCGCTCTGGATTCCTCCCTTTCCCACAGACGGCGCCCAGAGAACGCCGGACTCTTCCGTCGAACTTTTCGCTGCCTTTGTGCGCGAAACCAGTTCCTCCGGCTCAGGAGTGCGGCCTTCCCTCCTTCCGGAATGGATTTGCTCTTCCAGAAGCCCTTCTTCTACCGCGTCTTCATCCATTATCCTGGTTTGCTCCACCGCCTGATACTGCTCCATTTTCGCTAAAGACACATATGTTTCATCAATATAGGCGTCTACCTTTTCAAAGAGCTTTCCGGACAATTCAAAGGACTTCCTGTCAAACACTACAAGATAAACGATCATCTCATGTTCCAGCAGAAATTCACTGATTGCCGAAACTGCCGTTTTCAGCGCCAGGTCTTTTGGAAAACCATAAGCGCCTGTGGAGATCATCGGAAAAGCGATGCTTTCGCATCCCAGCACGGCGGCAGTCCGAAGAGATTCCCGGTAACAGGAATACAGCGCTTTTTCCTCCCCGGCTTTTCCATCCTTCCATACTGGCCCGACGGTATGTATGATGTGCTTTGCAGGCAGCGCATAAGCCGGTGTAGCCGCAGCCTCTCCCGGCCGGAGCGCCCCTATCCTTTTTCTGGCGGCAAGCAGTCTGAGCCATCCTGCTTTCTGATAAATGGCGCTGTCTACCCCCGCGCCAATTCTTGCGCGGGGATTGGCGGAATTGACCACTGCATCTACCTTCATATTTACAATATCATTTCTTACAATCCAAAAAGGCATACGCTTTACCCCCTGATCGCCCACCGCATCTTCGTGGAACGCGCCCGGCTGTTTCTGGCGCACTCTTTGGCCGACGGACGGATCACCTCTGTCGCTATTTCGCTGTAAACGCCTGCTTTCTGTAAACGCCGGAAAGACTTCTTTACCAGCCTGTCCTCTCCCGAATGAAAAGTCAGAATCGCCACACGCCCGTTCGGTGCGAGAACATCCGGCAGTTTTTCCAGAAATTCATACAGAACCTCAAATTCACTGTTCACATCAATCCGAAGGGCCTGAAAGGTTCTCTGGCAGGACTTCTTTACTGCTTCTTTCCGCTCATTTGCCGGAAGAAAAGAAAGCGCATCCTCAATCACATCCTTTAACCGGGTGGTCGTCTCGATTTTGCCCCCTCTTCGGAAACATGCCATGACTTCCTTTGCAATCTCCTGCGCATACGGTTCGTCCGCATTTTCCATCAGCATCCCTTTTAACTCCTCCTGCGTGACCTCCCGCAGCCGTTGCGCCGCACTGATACCTCTTTGCGGGTTCATCCTCAAATCAAGGGGGCCTTCTGCTTTATAAGTAAATCCCCGGTCCGGATTGTCAATCTGCATAGAAGAAACTCCTAAATCTGCCAGTACAAAATCAAACTTCCCGGCCTTTTGGGAGACGAGATCAATATTGGCAAAATTCTCAAGCCAAACGGTAAGAATCTCCTCCCCATACCCCAGACGCTCCAGGCGCTCCTTAGTTTTCTTTGATTCAATCGGGTCTACATCAAGCGCATAGAGATGCCCCTGCCCGTGCAGGCATTTTAGCATCTCCAATGTGTGTCCGCCATACCCCAGCGTCGCATCCAGCCCTGTCTGTCCCGGCTGAATCTGCAAAAAGTCGAGAATCTCTTTCACACATATGGAAAGGTGCATCCCCGCCGGAGTACTTCCCTTCTGAATTACTTTTGAAATCGTATCCGCATATTTCTCCGGCTGATGCTCCTTATATTTTTCCTGATAGCTTTTCGGATGCGTACCGGAATACCGTACCCGCCGTTTATGTTCTTTTTCCTGTCCTTCCATAGAATCCTCCCTGTCATTCACCTCTGATTTTTTCCATTTTAGCATAGTTTCTTTCCCTCTGAAAAGGATTTTTCACGGATGCAACCTCCGGTTGCCTAATTTCTAAGCGCACTTGCTGGTTGTCAACCGTTTTTTATGCTAAAATATGGGTATCGATCGATGAATCAGCTCAGAAAAAGAAAGGGGAACGATCAAATGATTTTAGGCGATAAATTATACAAACTCAGAAAAGCAAAGGGGTGGTCTCAGGAAGAGCTGGCGGAAAAGCTGAATATTTCCAGACAGTCCGTATCCAAATGGGAGAGCGCGGCTTCGATTCCCGACCTGGATAAAATTGTGAAACTCAGCGAACTTTTCGACGTCAGCACCGATTATCTTCTGAAAGATGAAATCGAAGATATGCCAGAAGAACCGGAAGCTTCGGAACCCATTCTGGAGTTTCAGGAGAAATCCTTGCGCCATCTTTCCTTTTCAGAAGCAAACAGCTATCTCGGCCTTGTCCAAAAAGTCGCAAGGCCCATGGCCTTCGGCGTGGCTCTGTGCATTCTGGGTCCGGCCGCTCTGCTTGGAATTTTAGGCTTTACAGAGCCCGTATTCGGCGGATTTCTCTCCGAGGACTCTGCCGGTGCGGCAGGAATGGCAATCCTTCTGCTCCTCGTAGCGGCAGGCGTTTCGCTTCTGATTATAAACGGCATGAAACTCTCCAAATATGAATATCTGGAAAAAGAAAGCTTTACGGTCGAATACGGCGTCACAGGAATCGTTGAAAAGAAAAAGGAAGCGTTTGAAATTCCATTTCGCCGGTGCATCGCGCTTGGCGTCGCCCTGTGCATCATCGGGGTAGTCCCTCTGTTTCTCTCGGCAGCGATAGAAGCCGGTAACTCTGTTTACATCTGGTGTGTTTCTCTGCTCCTGATCTTTGTCGCCTGCGGCGTTTTCCTGTTCGTGTGGGCAGGCATGATTCATGAGAGCTATATGAAGATTTTACAGACACAGGAATACACCCCGGAAAACAAAGCCGTCAAATCTGGTACTTCCTGCTTTTCCGGCATTTACTGGTGCGCAGTCACCGCCCTGTATCTCGGCATCAGCTTTTACTATGACAACTGGGACATTTCCTGGATCGTATGGCCAGTCGCAGGCGTTCTGTTCGCCGCCATCTATCAGCTTCTGGCGGCCATCCTGAAAACAAAACTGAAAAAATAGGAAGCCTGACACAGAGAGTTCTTTTCGGATTTCAAAGTCCCAAAGAGAACTCTCTGTCCACGCAATACTGCAAGACGGCTTCCATCTGCGGCGAAACCCATTTATCACGATGGTACAGAAGCTGTTTCCACACCTCGATCTCAAAATCCGGTACGTTCAGATAACAAATCTTTCCGGCCTTTTCTTCCATTTCCGTGATATAATCCGGAAGAAAAGAAATCCCCACCCCCTGCTCGACCAGTGGACAGATCCGATTCGTGCTTCCGATTTCCAGAATAGGCTGCACCTCCAGAGACATCTGTGCCAGTCTTTCATCCATCAGCCTTCGGTAGCTCATCCCCTTCTCCGTTAAGATAAAAGGCTGGTTCAGCAGTTCCTGAACAGAAAGCTTCTCCTGGCTAAACGGACAATCTGCCCCCGCTACAAAATGCATCTTCGCTTTTTCTTCCCGGACAACAACATATTCCGTATGATAAATATGGTTATCCAGTGTCAGAATCGCATCTACCTCGTTGTGGTTCATCAACCGGAACATCTCCTCTGTTCCCGCTGCAATGATTTTCAAAGTAATCCCCGGATACCTCTCCCGAAACGTACAGAAATTTTCCCGAAACAAAGAATCACACAGCGAATCCGCCATAGCCAGCCGCACGTGTCCTGTAATTTCTTTTTCATCCTGCATGTTTTCTTTTAATTCCGCAGTCAGCTTACTGATCTGATGGGCATACTTCAAGACCTCCCGTCCCTTAGGAGTCAGGACTACCGTATGGTTGACCCTCTCAAATAACTGAGATTGCAGCTCCTCCTCCAGCCTTTTAATCTGAAAGGAGACTGTGGACTGGGAAAATCCCAGATGTTCAGCCGCTTTTGTAAAACTGCACATCTCCGCCACCTGGGTAAAGGTCATTAGATTTTTCAGTTCCATTTTGCACCCCTCCATCTATTTTTTCGATATATGTAATCATAACTATCAATTTTACAGATTCTTATTTCTACTATATACTAAACACAAAAGGAATACAAATAAATTTCAAAAGAGGAGACAAAACTATGGGGGTTTTTGAGACAATCGGCGCTTTTATCATGACTGCCTTTTATGCGGTCTTTGACGTCCTTTGGGGGGATTTCATCACGATTCCTCTCCCAGGCGGAAGTTCTCTTGGGATTTCCCTGCTGATACTGATACTGATTCCATCCGGCATTTATTTTACCATTCGAACCAGATTTCTTCCTTTCCGCCTTTTTCCTGAAATGGTAAGAGTGACGGTGGAGAAAAAAGAGCCGTCACACAAGGATGCTATCTCCGGCTTACAGACTCTTTTTGTGTCAACAGCCACCCGTGTCGGAATGGGAAATCTTGTCGGCGTCGTGGCTGCCATCTCCATCGGCGGCGCCGGAGCGATTTTCTGGATGTGGCTGATTGCTCTGCTCAGTTCTTCCACGGCATTTATTGAGGCGACTCTGGCGCAGTTATACAAAGAAAAAGACCCCCTCTACGGGGGCTACCGCGGGGGGCCTGCATATTACATTCATCATCTTTTTGTAAAAAAAGGAAGCGCCCGCAAACGTTCTGTCCTTGCAGTCCTGTTCGCCCTCTCCGGCCTGATCTGCTGGTGCGGCATCAGCCAGGTCATCGGAAATTCCGTTTCCTCTGCCTTTGAAAATGCTTTTCATATTCCCCCGCTCTATACAACGATCGTTCTCGTGGCGTTTGCAGCAGTTATCGTACTGCGCAAAAATGCAACGGTAAAGGTTCTGGATGTGATGGTCCCGATTATGGCGGTCTGTTATTTCGTGATTACTTTATTTATTATTTTTAAAAATGCCGGGCAGATTCCCGCTGTATTCCAGAGAATCTTTTCCGAAGCCTTCGGCTTTCGCCAGGCAGCGGCGGGAGGCATCGGCGCCGTGATTATGAATGGCGCCAAACGGGGGCTGTTTTCAAATGAAGCCGGCTCCGGCTCCGCTCCGTGCGCCGCTGCCGCTGCCGACATCAGCCATCCGGCAAAAGAAGGTCTGATACAGGCTCTCGGCGTTTTCATTGACACCATCGTGATCTGTAGCTGCTCTGCTATGATTATGCTTCTGGCTCCCTCCTCTCTGACAAACGGACTGGAAGGGATGGATTTTTTGCAGACTGCCATGCAGCACCATCTGGGGGATTTTGGCGTCATCTTTATCGCCGCAATCCTCTGGCTGTTCAGTTTTTCCACGTTTATCGGCATCCTGTTTTATGCCCGGTCAAATGTCGCCTACCTTTTTGGCGATAACTGGCTCTCCCAGACCCTGTACAAAATCCTTGCCCTGATCATGCTCTTTATCGGCGGCCTGGCGGCCTATACCTTCGTCTGGGATCTGGGCGATTTCGGCGTGGGGCTCATGACCGTTTTCAATATGATCGCACTGTTTCCTCTCGCTCCGAAAGCCCTTGATTCTTTAAAGGATTATGAAAGAATGAGAAAGCAGACATCTGAAAAACTTTAAAGCGGGAAGCAAATGATAGGATATTACGATTCATTTATCAATATCTGCTCGATGTATTCGATATACTGTTCAAAATCGTTTATTGTCCCCCCTAAGTCACTTTCCTCGTTCTCCACCAGTGTGCTTTTAATCACTGCCGCCAGATTTTTAATAGCCTTCATTATGTCTTTTTCCCGTTCAAATTCTTCAGCCAGCCTTATACGCACAAAGTTCGTATAAGCCGAATGAGAACCGAAATGCGAATTGTCCCCTTCCCATTCATTTAAGAAAATTCCATTCCATACTTCATTAAATTCTTCACTCAAATTTTCCTCATCTGTCTGAAGAACTTCTTTTAAAATTTCTATTGGAATAATATGATGTGCCTGATAGCCTCTGAATGAATCTTCAGCTTCTTCCGGAGACACCCCCGCCTCACTTGCAGCCTTCCTGATTAAATTAACTCTTAAATTACCTCTGTTCATCTGTCTAAACCTGCCTTTCCTATCATAAAATACAGACATTGACTTTATTTGTAATGATTCTGTAATTCCCTCATGATTGCTACTCTCTCTGTCGGAAGTCTTAAGCCTGCCCTTAGTTTCTTTGCTTCCTTTGCATCTTTTCCTGAACCGGAACTTGCCATGTGTTCAGAAATAAGATTATCTTTTTCCTTTCTTGCATCATCAATATAAGAATGCATCATATCTGAACGTGTTTTATATAACATTACTTTATCCATAGGCGTGTTCAGATCCGACATCATCTCAAACAATTTTACATCAAATTCTGCCAGTTCCTGCTCCATTTGCGCTATCTTTCCACCCAAAACGGTAATCGTGTTCATCGTAGTGGCTGTATCTGCCAAAGCATAAGAATAAATAAGTTTAAATCTGATATAACTCTCTACTATTCTATCATTCTTCAAAAAAGCGGCATTAGCATACGAAGCCGAATATAAATCCACATGCAGCGTTAAACCAGGCGCTAATGCCTGTGAGGAATAATTATGTTCCGCACTGATTTCCAGTTTATCGCTAAACACATCAAACATACCGATAAGAAAGTTGACTGCTGATGCCGAAGCTAAATTTTTAAAGAATTTAACAATATTTAAAGCTTTCATTACTTCTTTTGAAGCAGGAACATTTATACTGCCATTTTCTGTTTTATCAACTTCCACCACTTTCTCCGGCTTTTCTGTTTCCTCTAATTCTGTAACACCGAAAAAAGAATTAACCATCTCCTTTACTTTATCTTTCAGTGTTGCAACTCCACATTCCGACATAAGATGGTAAGACCATTTATGACCTTCCGCTACCATAAGCATATCATAATTTGAACTGGTATAAAAATTCTTTACTTCTGTTTCAAATTTCGCTTCTTCTTCCTCAAATTTTTTTACAAGGTCATCCTGAATGTTTTTTAGAAAATTTCTAAAATTTTCATCTGCTTTTTCTGCATTTTGTATACTGTTTGACTTACCCATATAAGGCACCTCCTATAATTTCTATTAAATTCAGTATATAGTGTCAGCCCCTCATTGTTATGAGGGGCTAACACTGTATACAGTGTCAGCCCCTCATTGTCAAGTGTTTTTTCCATCTTTAAAAGCCTTGAATCATCATCAGGAACCAAACCTTCCAAACTTCCAAACTGAATGGTAAAATCAGTTGATAAGTTTCGCCAAGTTCGGTATAATTCTTAGTGTGTTTTAAGTTACTCTTCATAACTTATTATACCACAAAGCAGACCGTTAATCTTATCCTGCTCTGTCACCCGCGCCGTCAGCACCTCATATCCTTTAACTGTAAGGGTGGTTTTCAGCGTATCCAGAATCATTTTTTCATCATCAATCACTAAAATTCTATTCCCCTGCAAATCCTTTTCTGAATCCTGTCCAGAAAAGGATTTCACAAAAAAGCCAAAAAAGCGACAAAGACTCAGTTTTCCAGCTTTTTTACAAATTACTCCCTGATTTCCTCCACAATACTTCCCTGCCTGCGCAGCCGGTACACCGCTCCCGGCACAGTCATTCCAAGAAGGAGCAGATGATCGTGATTCCCGCATAACACATTCCCTCCGCTATGAGCATTCTCACAAGCCGCCGCTTTGTCATGCCGATGGCCTCCATCATGGCAAACTCCCGCTTTCTGGTTACCATTCCATATGATACTCATGCCAACCTAACGCCCCGCTTCTATATATTACGCTCATTTATTCAAATACTATTAAAAACAAGGGAGTAGATTTCTTCTTTCTTCGGCATAGAACAAATCGCGCCTTTCCGGGTTGTAACAATAGATGCAGCAGCATTTGCAAACAACAGCATTTGTTCCAATTGGCTCTTTTTCAAATTATCCAGCCCATTCTCCAATATAAAACCGAGAACGCTGGCACAAAACGTATCCCCTGCCCCCGTAGTATCAACTGTATCTTTGCTGAGAAACGGTTGTCCAAAGACTTTTTCATTCGAATAATAGGAAATGCTTCCTTTTTTACCCAGTGTCACATTTATCAGTTTTGCCTTTGAATGTTCCCTTATTCTCTCTACTCCCTGATCGTAATCATTTGTCCCAGTGAGCCATTTTATTTCATCGTCAGCAATCTTCAGAATGTCACACTCTCCTATCCCATACCAAATAGCTGCCCTTGCCTGCTCCAAATCAGTCCACAATGGTTTTCTCAAATTAGGATCAAAAGAAATCCATTTTCCCATCTCTTTTGCATAACGAACAGCAGCCTTTGTCGCTGAAGCAGCCGGTTCATCTGTCAACGAAAGAGAACCAAAGTGAAAAATGCGGCACTGTTCGACCAATTCTTTACAAACATCTTTCTCCTCCAGCATGATGTCAGCCCCTGGTTTTCTATAAAATGAAAAGTCTCTGTCTCCATCTGCCATCGTATGTACAATCGCAAGCGTAGTATTCGCTTTTTTATCATAAATCAGTCCTTCATCAGAAATGCCGGTTCTTTTGATCGTATGCCCAAGCATTTTCCCGAAATAGTCGTCCCCTACCTTCCCTATAAAGGCGGTCTTATAGCCTAAACCGGCCAACATGGACAGCACATTACATGGCGCCCCTCCCGGATTTGCTTCAAACACCGGATTTCCGTTGGAGCTGCTGCCATTTTGAATGAAATCAATCAGCAGCTCGCCCAATGCAACAACATCATACATGATTGCTATCTCCCTTTCTTACCTGTATTTCCTTCACAATCTTATTATACGTTTTCTTATTCAACCGATAAAAATATAAGACTACAGCCGTCACAATCCAAAGTATCCCCGGAACCGTTGTAAACGAATGCTTAATAACCGACAATACTGCCGCATTCTGCTGCTGGTTTGCCGCATATCCGAACATACCCAAAATTCCTGCAAGCACAGAAGTTCCAATTGCCATTCCGATTTTGTTTCCCAGTGAAATAAACGCATACTGAAAGCCATCGTTTCTAAGCCCGGTCTTCCATTCTCCATACTCCACACAATCCGGAACAATCGCATAGATTGCAGTATTAAAACCTGAAAAGAAAAATTGTGCCAGACAAGAAAACGCATAAAATGCAATGGGGGACTCTCCAACTGTAAAGAAATACATGCAAAACATGCTAATTCCTGTCAACAGGGCAAAAATAGACGCAGACCGCCCCTTATTATTCGTAAAGCGAAATACAAGCGGAAAACAGGCCGCACCAATAATAGATGGAAGAATGATAAACAGGGAATAGGTACTAAATAACGCTTTATTTCCTTCCACATAGGTAAAATAATATAATGCATCTGCATTTCTTCCATAAAGTGTAACACCGAACAGAAACTGCCCTGCAACAGCGATCATATAGGGACGATTCTTTATCACTGCTCCTAATTGAACCTTTAAGGAAATTTTTTCTTTCTCCGGTACTTTCACCACTTCTTTCGTTTTTGCGAAGCAGAAAATATGACATGCTGCAAAAATACATCCATATAAAATGGCGATCAGCAAATATCCCCTTTTATCATTTCCGTTACCAAGTGTCTCAATAAGCGGAACCGTCACGATATTGATAATACCAATGGCAATCATTGCGCTGACGGATCGAAATGTATTGATCTTAGCCCGTTCCTCTATATTTTGTGTCATTGCTCCGCACAGCGTACCATAAGGAATATTCACACAAGTGTAGCCTAATACAAGAATACAATAAGTAATTGCCATATAGATAATCTTAGCAGTGGCTGACCAATCCGGATGTGCCCAGAACGTCATGATCAATACCAACGCTGTCAATGGCGCCGCAATCAGCAGCCACGGTCTGTATCTCCCCCATTTTGTATGCGTTTTATCACTTAATCCGCCAATAACCGGATCATTAATCGCGTCCCAGAATCGTGAAAACAGCATCAGACCTGCGACTGCTCCCATACTAATCCCAAAAACGTCTGTATAGAAAATCATCAGGAAATTTCCTACAAACATCCAACTGAAATTACATCCTACGTCGCCCATGCCGTATGCAATCTTACTAATCAACGGCACTTTTACATTTGTATCTTTCTGATTCATTACAATCCCCCTTTATCCATTATAAATACTGGCTAAACTCTACTTTTCCAAAATTGAAAATCCTTTTTCCGTTATCAGTTTTCCTGCTTTGGGTTTTCTCTTATTCCGCAATACGGATAACAGCCTTCACAATATCCGCTTTGTTATTTACGCTGTAATCCATTGCCTTCTGCGCTTCATCCAGCCCAAACACGTCCGTTACAATTCCCTTTAGATTTACTTTTCCTGCCGCAACCGCATCAATTGCCATCGGATAAATATGACGATACCGGAATACGGTCTTAAAAGTCAGCTCTTTATCCAGCACAAGGCTCATAGGAAGTGTCATCTCACCGCTCTTGCTGTATCCTACCAGGACAATATTGGAGCCTTTTTTAGCCATATGGATTGCCTGCCTTGTTGTAATTTCTGTGCCTGCTGTTTCAATTACCAGATCCATACCAGCTCCATCTGTCAGTTCCTTCACCCGTTCCAGGACATCCTCTTTTGCGCCATTCATAACTCCGGTTGCCCCCAGTTCCAGCGCTTTCTCAAGACGCTTCTCCATAATGTCCACCACATATACTTCCGATACTCCTCTTGCTTTCAGCGCCATCATGGAAACAAGGCCAATGCAGCCTGCGCCCATGACAACAGCCCTCTGTCCAAGATGTGCATCTCCCTGAATCGCCGCATGAAATCCCACTGCCAGGGGCTCGATCAAAGCTCCCTCCAGGGTACTTACATTCTCTGGAAGTTTAAAACACAGATCTGCTTTATGGGCAACGTATTCCTGAAATACACCGTCTACAGGAGGCGTTGCAAAAAACACTACGTCCGGACACAGATTGTAGCGTCCCGTTTTACAGAATTCACAATGGCCGCAAGTCTTTCCCGGCTCCAGAGCGACCCGGTCTCCAACTTTCAGATGCTTTACATCTTTACCGACCTCAACAACCGTTCCCCCCGGCTCATGCCCCAATACAAAAGGCGGCTCCACCACATAATCCCCGATGGCCCCTGTTTCATAATAATGCATGTCGCTTCCGCAGATGCCCACATATTCCAGCTTTACCAGCACCTCGTCATCTTTTGCTTTTGGAATATCCCGTTCTTCAAATCCCATCTTCCCGATTCCCAGCATGACAGCAACTTTCATTTTTCCTTTCATTTTTATATCCTCCTTTTTTATATACTTTTATTTATACTTTATTAAATAGCTTTATTATGTTTTGATTTTATATCTTTCTATTCATTTTGTCAATATGCTGCTCTCAATCACGCACTATTTCGTCATTATACTCAAAAACGCATCTTATGTTTTGGCAAAACTGCATCAAAAAAGGAGACTCCATTTCTGAAATCTCCTGCTGAAACACTGTGTGCCGCTTAGATCTGTTTTACAAAATTTTCAATTACTTCAAGTGCTGCTCCAAGCGCTGCCGCCCCAACCTTATATCTACAGCTATTTACAAATGGCCGGTCTTCTGTAAATGTATTCCGCTCTGATACTTTATTCCATATATCCGGTAAATAAGGCTCTGCATAACTTCCCACATATCCCCCCAGAATAATATCACAGTCAAGAAGCATACGGATGTTATTCAATGCCACAGCCAGATAACCGGTGTAGGCATCCCATATTTCTGCCGCCCTTTGGTCTTTCTTTTCCAGCAGTTCAAAGAACATTTCTAACTTTCCTCCTGCCGCACCTGATAAAATCGCCGCACTGCAATACGCATCCAGGCATCCTTTTTTTCCGCAATAGCATATCTTTCCATCCGGGATCACAGTCATATGCCCGACTTCACCGCATCGGAAATAATCCCCCTGTACGAGTCCATGATGATCAAAAATCGCCCCTCCAACGGTATTGCTTAAAGACAAGTAAAAAAAACGTTCCCGTTCATCCGAACGGATTCCTTCCGCATAAGCCCCTGCATTCGCATCATTTAAAAAACAGCAGGGATAGTCAAAAAAGCGGCTCACGGAATCAAAAGACAACATTTTTACACCAAGAATGTGAGAATATGTGATCAACTGCCTGTCCAAATCAATAATTCCGGGAAAAGAAATTCCTATACCTAAAATCCTCTTACGGTCAGCGTTGCTTTCCTCCAGAAAAGATTCCAGCTCATCATTTACCCTGCGATAATAAGCCTCCTCATGGGTATATGGAAGAAAAATGCGCACATGTTTTAAAATTTCACCTGTAAGGTTAGTGAGCACAAAGCTAATATGATTTTTTGTAATATCCAACCCAAGAGCCTGCTTTACATTAACCGCAGCCGACAACGCCTTTGCGCGTCTTCCTCCCGTAGACTGCAATTCCCCGGTTTCTTCAATGAATCCCCTCTCAACTAGCTCCTTTGTAATCTGTGTCACCGTGGGAAGACTCATCTTCATATCATACGAGATATCCGGATTAGAAACCGTTCCATGCTTGCAGATATAACGGAAAATACGATTTCTGTTTTTTTTCTTTACCTCCATGTTTGTTGTCTGTTTTATTTCCATATCATACCGCCTATACTTTATTAAAGTGTTTTTCTTAGTATAACACCTCGCCTCCCCAAAAGCAACTTCAACGTTTCTTAACAAGAAGAGTCACGATTTCTGTGTGAGCCGTCCACCCAAACATATCCACCGGCCACGCCTCCTGGGCCCGATACCCCTTTTTCTTCAAAAACTCCAGATCCCTCGCAAGCGTTTCCGGATTACAGGAAATATATACCACCTTCTGCGGCGCCATCTGCGCCAGACAGCTAAGGAATGTCTCATCGCTGCCGCTTCTTGGCGGGTCCATGAACACCACGTCCGCTTTCATACCCTCCGCCGCCATATCCGCCATAAACTTTCCTGCATCCGCACAGAAAAACCTGGTATTCCCAATCTGATTTCTCTTCGCATTTGTGATGGCGTCCCGAACAGCATCCTTATTCAATTCCACGCCAATGACCTTTTTCGCCTTCCGGCTTGCGATCAGCCCGATGGTTCCGATGCCGCAGTAAGCGTCAAGCACCGTCTCTTTTCCCGTAAGGCGCGCCAGCCCGATCGCTTTTTGATAAAGAATCTCCGTCTGTACCGGATTTACCTGGTAAAAGGATCTCGGAGAAATCCGGAAGGTACAGCCGCACAGCGTATCCTCGATATATCCTTTTCCCCAGAGAACCTTTTCCTGCGTCCCCAGAACCATGCTGGTGCCTCTTCCGTTTACATTCTGGACAATCGTGGTAATCTCCGGATGCAGCCTCCGCAGGGCCTTTACAAAATTATTCTTCGAAGGAAACACCGGGGACGCCGTCACCAGCACCACCAGAATCTGCCCGCTTGCAAAGCCCCGACGCACCAGGACGTGACGCAAAAGCCCGTATCCGGTATCCTCATCGTAAATCCGAATCTTAAAGGACTTCAAAAGCCCCCGGATGCTGCATACGATCTCATCCGCTTTTTCATCCTCGATCATACACCTGTCCACCGGAACGACGATGTGCGTCCCCTTCTGATAAACACCGGAGATAGCGTTTCCTTTTCGGTCACGGTCAAACACCGCATGTACCTTATTCCTGTAATGGCAGGGATTCTCCATACCGATGATCGGATGTACCTTACAGAAAGGCGCCAGAAGCTTTCGCACCTGCTTTTCTTTTTTCTTCAACTGTTCCTCGTACGGCACCCCCTGAAAATCACAGCCGCCGCATTTCTTATATACCGGACAGATTTCCATTTATTTGCACAGCTCCCCGACTACCTGATTGATGACTTTACCGTCTGCTTTGCCTTTCAGCTCGGCCATGACTGCTTTCATGATCTGTCCCTTATTTTTCGTAGCAATCACATCTGCAAATTTCTCTGTCAGACAGCTTCTGACCTCATCCTCTGACATCAGCTTCGGCGCATACTCGGAAATCACATCGTAGCGCGCCTGATACTCTGCCTTTAAGTCCGCGCGGGAATCCGGGCAGGTATCAATCTGCTCCTTGACAGACTTCAGCTCTTTTAAAATCACACGGTCAACCAGTGCACAGGGAATATCATCCCTGCATCCCTCGTCGATCGCCGCCTTCTTTACCGCGGACACCAGGGAAGAGATCGAGTCCTTCCGTGCTTTATCCTTTGCCTTCATAGCCGCCACCATATCTTTTCTTAACTGCTCCAGTTCCATTTGTAATTCCTCCTCATCTTTCATTCTCACGCAACGGTTCAGACTCCTCCCGTCTCATTCCTGCGCTGTGGTTTCCAACGCCGGAATCTCTGCGCTTCTGAATCGTTACTCTTCTGTTTACTATACTTCATTTTCCCCAAAAATGCAACGAGACCACGGTGAAATTCCGTGGTCCCGCTTCCTGCCTGCGGCCGTTCCTTTAATCCTGTTCAATGCTTCCTGTCTCAATAATAAATTTCACGCTTCCTTCCGCCGCTTCTCCTGCGCCTGCGAACGACCGATAAGCTTTCCCGGCGTCTGCGACCAGATCCATGCGATCCAGAATCCTCTGCAAATCATCGTCAAAGAATCCTGTCAGCTCCTGGATGCCTTCTTCGTCAAACTCCTTCATTCCGTCCCGCAGCCGGTTTGCACCGTCCGCCAGTTCATCTGTACCGCTGGTAAGCTCGCTGCCGCCATTGGCCAGCTTTTCCGTTCCCTCCTTTAACTGGCTGCTTCCGCCTGCCAGCTTTCCGATTCCATCGCTTAATGCGCCTGCTCCTGCATTCAGTTTGCTTCCTCCGGCGGCCAGTTTTCCGACTCCGCTATTGAACGCTTTTACGCCGCTCTGAAGCTTCATTCCTCCTCTGGCAAGCGCCTCTATCCCTGAAGAAAGCCTTTCCGCTCCGACCTTGATCTGTCCGATTCCATTATCAAGGGCCAAAGCCCCGTCTGCCACGCCTTTTGCTCCTCCCAGAAGCTCCGCATTTTTATCTGTGAGCTGCTTCGCTCCCTGACGCAGCGTCTCCGAAGAACCGGCAAGCTGCTTCGCTCCCCCGGTCAGGGCGTCCGCCGTCGCCTGGTCTGCCAACGGTGCGGATGCCGCCGCCATACCGGACACCGTCTGTGTGACCCCGGCCAATGCAGTCGCCGGATCAACAGCTCTTCCGGCTGTCTGAATGTTGGAAGCCTGTGTTTCAATGCTGTTTAAAGATTCCTTCAACGTATTCACGTCTGCGGACGCCTTAAAATCCTTCCATGCCTTTAAGGACTCTTTCTGTATCGCAATATCATTTTTCAGGTAGGAAATATCAGTCTCCAGCACATTTACATAACTATTGTATGTGCTGGAATATGCCGCTGTTAAAGCGCCCGGTATTTCACCCAGCCTGCCCTGCACATCTACCAGCGTATCAAGGACTGCCTGATTCTGTTCGATGGAAGTAGACAGACTGCTTATCGTACTGTCCGCCAGCTCCATCACTTCCCCGATATTCGCCGCCGCACCCTTTGCCGTCCGGGTGTCGGAAACCATCTGTTTTCCTGAAGCCGCATTTTCCGTCAGCGCCTGCTGCTGCGCCTGTGAAGCGCCTGCCATCGCCTGTAGATTCTGATTTAATGCCTGCACGCCCTGCGCCAGAGAAAACGCCCCCGGCACATAGGTGCTCACACCTGCCGCCAGCGCATCCGCACCTGCCGTATAAGTGTCCACGCCCGTTTTCATCTGATCTGCGCCTCCGGTATAGGCTTCGACTCCTGTCTTTAAAGCAGCGCTGCCTGTTTTCAGAGAATCGCTGCCCGCTTTCAGGGTATCCATTCCCTCCGTCAGCGTTTTCTTTTCCCTGTTCATCGTATTAAGGCCCGCTGCCAGCTCATCGACGCCTTTTTTCAGTGTTTTCTTTTCACGATCCAGTTTATTCAGACCTTCTGCCAGCGTATTCAAACCCTCGACAAGCGCACCCTTTTTTCCGTCCAGCGTACCGATTCCAGATGCCAGCTCACCCATTTTCTCATCCACGGTGTTCATGCCGTCCACCAGCGTCACACAGGAATCCTTCAGAGTCTGCACCCCGTCCGCCAGTTCGCCGCTGCCGTCCACCAGCTCCGTGGACGCGTCTTTTAGTTCCTCCAGGGAATCCTTTAAATCATCCAGACTGTCCACATCATCCAGTCCATATTCACTCAGGTCGAGCGCTGCGGCTGCCGTTGCCGTCATCGTAAGAGAAAAATCCTCCGCATCTGCTGTGATCTCAAAGAAATCCGGCACTTCCATCTCCTTCGTCAAATCCGATTCCGAAAGCTTCAGGCTCTCTGCCAGTCCCGGAAAGCCCATACCGATGACGATATTTTTGCTTCCGTCGGAAATTACCTTTCCATTTTCCACCTCCACATTTGTGAAGTTTTCAAGTGGAAGAATGACGCCTGTCACCATCGTAAAGGGCGTGTATACCTCTCCGTTCTTACTCTGATTCGTATAATCAAACCGGATTTTCACCTTGCCGCTCTTTCCTGCCAGTTCCTCCGGCTCGATCTCTGCCCCGTCCAGATAGTAAGTGACCTTCACGCCTACCGGCAGCTCCTTTGTCGTTTCTCCCTGATAATAAATATCCTTTCCTTCTGCCTTCCAGATGATATTTTTCCCTTCTTTTGTAAAGCTCTCGTCTCCTTTGACATTTTTAATGTCATTCAGATCGGATACATCCCTGATTTCCTGCGCTCCCTCTTCATTTTTCAGCCAGGCGCTTACAATGGTTTTCTTTACGCTTCCATCCGCATCCGCCTTGACATAAACGGTTTCTTCTTTTTCCAGCCCTGCCGCATAGACAGCGCCCATCGTTCCTGGGTTGGCGGTTCCTGCCATCAGAACAGCAAGGCCAACCGCCGCTGTCCGGACTGCTTTTTTATTTCGATTCATAATGATTCCTCCTTTTCCTTTCTATGACTATACGGCCTGCTGCCCGTCCGGAGCTTTTTCCTTTCTCGGCAGAAAACCAATTGATGTTTTACAGATCACCTTGTCAAATGCGACAAACATTGCCGGTAAAATACAAATGACTACGATTGTACTGATGATTGCGCCCCTGGAAAGCAGGATGCACAATGCGCTTACCATATCAATTTCCGAATACAGCCCGACGCCAAAGGTCGCCGCAAAGAAACTGATGCCGCTGACCAGAATCGACTTCATAGAAGAGCTGTGCGCCCTTCGGATCGCTTCCATCTTTCCGGCTCCCCGGCTCCGCTCCCTCTGATATTTGCTGGTCATCAGGATGGCGTAATCTACCGTTGAACCAAGCTGTACCGTACCAATCACGATACTTGCCACAAAGGGAAGCTCCGTCCCCCCGTAAAATGGAATCGCCATATTTACAAAGATGGCAAATTCAATCACCAGAACCAGAAGGAAGGGAAGGGAAATCGACTTGAACACCAGCATGATAATCACAAAAATAGCGGCAATCGAAGCAATATTTACATTCCGGGTATCCATAGAAGAAACATCCGCCAGATCTTTCATCAGCGGAGCTTCCCCAATCACCATAGACCCCTCATGAAAGCTCTTTACAATCTGGTCCACCTGCCTGATCTGCTCATTTTGTTCATCCGTCGCACTGGCAAAATCAGAAGCCACGAACTCGACTTCGTACTGCTCCCCCCGCAGCATCTTACTCAGGTCATCTGGTATCATATCTTCCGGAACTCCGCTTCCCACGACAGAATTCATGCCGATACACCATTTGACACCATCCACCGCTTTTACCTGTTCCATCATATCCTGTTTCTCTTTTGCATCCATGCCGTTTTCCAGAAGCAGCATGTAAACATTACTCAGATGAAATTCATTCGAAAGCTTTTCATTGGCAATCGCGCTTTCCAGCGTATCCGGAAGAGATTTATCAATGTTGTAATATACTTTATTATGATTGTTTCCATAAAGCGCCGGGATAAAGAGCACCAGGAATACCGCCATCCAGATTTTATAATGCTTTGTCACAAAATTTGAGATTTTATCCAGGCTGGGAATCAACGGCCTGTGCCTTGTTTTCTCAATCGCCTTGTCAAACAGCAATACCATAGCCGGAAGCAGGGTCACACAGCAGACGACGCCGATCGCCACGCCCTTCATCATCACAACGCCAATATTGAAACCCAGCTTAAAGGTCATAAAGCAAAGCGCCGCAAATCCGGCGATTGTGGTCACAGAACTTCCCACCACCGATTTAAAGGTATTTGCAATCGCATGGCTCATAGCCCGTTCCTTATCTCCATCGAATCTCCGTTTATTTTCCTCATAGTTGTTCAAAAGGAAAATAGAATAGTCCAGCGTCACTCCAAGCTGAAGAACTGCCGCCAGGGCCTGTGTCAGATAAGAAATATCCCCCAGGAAACTGTTCGTTCCCATATTGTAGACAATGGCAATTCCGATACTGAAAAGAAAAATCAGCGGAACGAGAAAGGACTCCATCGTCAGCCCCAGAACGATCAGACTCAGGACGACGGCGATTACGACATAAATCGGCATCTCCCCCATCGCCAGGTTCTTAATATCCGTAACCACACCGGACATTCCGCTGATATAGCACTGCTCCCTGCACAGACCGCGCATATCGCTGATGGCCTGCATGGTATTGTCCGTGGAAGTCGTCTCATCAAACAGGGCGATCATCATCGTTGCGTTGCCCTGGTTAAAGGCTTCCCGGATGTTATCCGGCAGCATTTCGATCGGCACGCTGATATCCATCACACTGTCATACCACAGGACGTCCTTTACATGCTCCACATTCTCGATCTGCTCCTTTAGCTTCAGCACGTCCTTCGGTTCCATATCCTCCACAATCACCATGGAAAAAGCGCCCATCCCAAACTCATCCACCATGATGTCCTGCCCCTTTACCGTCTCCAGGGTATCCGGAAGATAACTCAGGATGTCATAATTAATCCTTGTATTCAGATACCCCCATCCGGCGGGAATCAGAAGCAGCAGACACAGGATAAAAATTGGCGCCCGGAATTTTACGATTTTTTTCCCTACCTTTACCATCAGTTTCATCTCCTCCTCTTATTCTATGAAATGACCATCAGTCATTTTTAGAATGTTATACCCCAAAAATGACCATTAGTCAATCTTGTTTTTAAAATTTTATGTTTTATTTAGAAAATATTAAAAAGTTCGTTGACTTTTGGTCATTTTTATTCAATAATGAAGTTCAAGGAGTGCGCAGGATGAGTAAATTAGAAAACAACAAGAAGAAAAAAAAAGACGCCCTTCTGAATACCGCCTTTGAGCTTTTCATCACAAAGGGAATCCAGAATACATCCATCTCAAACATTGTGGAAAAAGCAGGCGTGGCAAAGGGAACCTTTTATCTCTATTTTTCCGACAAATACGACCTTCGAAATAAGCTGATCGCCCATAAGGCAAACCAGCTTTTTCAGGACGCCTACACTGCCATGCACGCAAAGAGTTTTGAGACCTTTGAAGATCAGGTCGTTTTTCTCTGCGACTATATCATCGACCATCTGGATCAGGACCGCTCGCTTCTGACCCTGATTGCAAAGCATTTAAGCTGGGGGATTTTTAAAAATGCCATGACAAAGCACGACCCCGACTCTGAAAAAAACGTATATGAAATTTATGAACAGATTATCGCGGAATCCGGACAGGATCTGAAACAACCGGAAATTATGATCTATATGATCGCCGAACTGGTCAGCGGCAGCATTTACAGCCCCATCCTGTACCAGCAGCCGGTTCCGCTCGCAGAAATCAAGCCTTACATCTATGAACAGATTCGTGAGATTGTCCGTAAACATCTGGTATAAAATCTTTTCGACAATCATGTTTTTCCGATTTTTTACATTTTTCGAAAAAACATAAAAAAGTACTTGCATTTTAGAAAAAGCTGTTATATAATGTTTCTTGCGTTAAGGAAATATAACAAATAATTTAAGCGCGATTAGCTCAGCTGGCAGAGCACCTGACTCTTAATCAGGGTGTCCAGGGTTCGAACCCCTGATCGCGCACTGAAAGCACTGTTTTCGCAGACTGAACTGCGGGGATGGTGTTTTTTATTGGTTTTACCTCTCTTTTTCTTTTTTCATATTTTTTTAAGCCTTTCACTACTTGAATGACCTTCCAAAAAATTATATACTGGAAAAAAAGAATCTAGAAAAGAAACGGATGGGATGCAAATGAACAAAGAGCAAAAAAATCAGCAGGACTTTCGGTTAAAAAAAGAAGAAAAAAACGAAAATTCCAGGTTTCTGGCAAACAGCAAATATTTTACCATATCCATCTATGCGATCGGCGTTGTTTTTATCAGCGCACTGATCATTAAGCTATTCGTTTCCTGGTCAGACACGGTAAAAACTGCACGCTCCATCATCAACATGCTGATGCCCTTTATCATCGGCGGGCTGATCGCTTTTATCCTGAATCCTGCAACGAAAAAAATATATCATATACTGGATAAATATTTTCATCTGAAAAGCGAAAAGCTAAAAAAGATCCTGTCCATTACCTTCACCTATCTGGCTGTCATCGGCATGATCGCCATCGTTTTCTTCGGTATCGTACCCCAGATTTCGAGCAGCATTACCGATCTGGTGAACTACACCCCAAAGGCCGTAGAAGAAATCACCCATTTCGTAGATAACCTGGAAGAGCGTTTTCCCAGCCTGGATATGGAAGTCATACGCACGACCATCAACAACGCCCTGCCGGATGTGGTATCCTATATACGTGATTTTGCCGGAAATCTCGTACCGGCTCTGTATCAGGTTTCCATGATTATCGTGCAATGGCTTCTGAATCTGTTCATAGCCGTGATCGTTTCCATCTACATGATTTCCGATAAAAAGCCGCTGAAAAATTCCCTTCGGGCAATTGTCTACGCATTTGTCCCGGTAAAGTACATCACCACCAGTATCGAGATTCTCAAAGAAGGCTACCATCTGTTCAGCAGCTTCATCATCGGAAAGGCATTGGATTCTACCATCATCGGCTGTCTCTGCTTTTTTGCAATGCTGATTCTGCGCCTTCCCTATGCGGTACTGATCAGTGTCATCGTAGGCATCACAAACATGATTCCTTATTTTGGCCCGTTTATCGGCGCCGTTCCCGGAGCCATCATTCTGCTTTTGATCTCCCCGGTACAGGCCCTGATTTTTGTCCTTCTCATCTTCGTTCTCCAGCAGTTTGACGGACTGATTCTGGGACCGAAGATTCTCGGTGACTCCACTGGTCTGAAACCTCTGTGGATCATCGTAGCCATTACCATCGGCGGCAGCCTGGGCGGAGTTCTCGGAATGTTCCTGGGTGTTCCCGTAGTCGCCTTCCTGCGCTATCTGGCAAACCGTATCTTGAGTTACCGGCTTCATAAGCGGAATCTGATGGCAAATGAAAAAGAACCTCTGGCATAAAAAACACAGCCTGCCCTGCGCAAGCTGTGCTTTTTACATGCCTTTTACTTTTTCCCGCTTTTCTCCTTTCCCAGTATCTTATTCATCTCATCCAGCGATTTTTTTATCTGAAGCATCGTTTTATTCATTCCCGGCTTTTCCATCACGGCTCTCCCGATTTTATCCTGAATCGTCTGTTTTCTCATAGATACCCTCCGGTTCTCTCCTCCTTATATCTATATGTCTCTCCCCGGATGTCTGATAATCATCTTATGAATCGGATTCCCCATTCCTGAAAACTTCTCTTCATATTCTGTCATCACATTTCCCTGCATCATCTCTTTTTCATGGTGCAGGTCGAACGTACAGGCTTCCAGGCTCCAGCCGGATTCCTTCGCCTCCTCCAGCGCAAATTCAAACAGTCCCCGGTTGTCTGTTTTAAACTCCATGCTTCCGTTTTCCTCCAGTATCTGATCGTAACGTCTGAGAAATTCTCTGGATGGCAGACGGCGTTTTGCATGGCGGTCCTTTGGCCACGGATCGGAAAAATTCAGATAAATACGTCCCACTTCGCCCAACGCAAAAATTTCCGGCAGCTCGCAGGCGTCGATACAGAGGTAATAAAGATTTGGAATCTCATCTGCCTTCTCCCGTTTCTGAAGCGCGCGCAAAAGCACGCTGGTATACCGCTCGATCCCCACATAGTTAATTTCCGGATGCCTAAGAGCCATCTCTGTCACAAACTTCCCTTTTCCCATTCCTACCTCGATATGTATGGGATGATCATTCCCAAAAACCTCCCTCCACTTTCCCTTCTGTCCCTTCGGATTCTGAATGACAAGCGAACTGCTTCCTACCGCCTCATCCGCTCCCGGTATATTTCTTAAACGCATCGCATTTCCTCCCATATAAATCATGACATGCTCTTATCTTACCCGACTTTCTCCTTTTGCGCAAGGCTCTGAAGGCAAACATCCTTTTCTTTCTCCTTTTAGGAATTTTCCCAAAAAAAATGTATATTAGTAAAAATATAACGTTTGACAGGAGGAGCCCTTTATGGATGCCATCATAGACCGCCTGGCCGCCATCGAACAGTCCGCCGCCCGCCTGATCGATTCCGCCGCCGCAGAGAAAAAAAGGCTGGAGAAACAGTTTCATGCGGCGATTGCCCGGTATGATGCCGAGGTGGATCGCAGGACAGCCGAAAAGCAGCAGGCGCTCCGGAAAGAACTGGACGCGCAAATGACGGAAGAACTTTTGCAGATGAAACGGGAAACGGAAACATCGCTTCTCATGATAAAAGAGGATTATGAAAAAAATCATGAAACCCTTGCAGAAAACATCCTGCAAAAAATCATAAAGAGGTAATCTATGGGAAATCTGTTCGCCTACAGCGCAATGACTACGAAAATACGCTCGCTTCGAAGCACGCTTTTCACGTCCGAAAACTATCAGGAACTGGCTTCTATGGCGGACGTACCAAATGCGCTGGAATATCTGAAAAAACATCCTGCATACGGGGATCTCTTTGTAAATGGAAAAGAAACTGCTCTTCACCGCGGAGAAATTGAACATCTGCTGACACATGCGGTTTATAGAGATTTCCAGAATATCTACCGTTTCGCCTCTGTCGAACAGCGCAGATTCCTGAAACTGTATTTTCATCGATATGAGGTTTCCCTTTTAAAAACCGGCCTGCGCATGGTATTAAATCACCGGAACATATCTCCGAACCTGACGGCCTTCGAAGATTTTTTCCGGAAACATTCAGACGTCGACCTTGCAAAAGTCTTTGCCAGCAGAACCCTTGAAGAGTTCGCCCAAAACCTCAGCGGTTCCATTTATGACGAGCCCCTGCGCCGTCTTTTGACCCTCCGCGCCCCTGCGCTCCGGGATTATGAACTGGCATTGGACCTCTTTTATTTTAAATGGTTTTTCAGGACCGGATGCAAAATTATGAAAAAAGGACAGCTTGCGCATTTTCGTGAAGCATACGGCACAAAAATGGACCTGCTGAATATCAGTTGGATTTATCGTTCCCATCAATATTTTCATATGTCAGACGCAGATATTTACGCGCAACTGATTCCTGTACAGTATCATCTCCATGATAAGGATATCCTTGCTCTGGTACTGGCAAACAGCGAAGAGGAATTCACCGCCGCACTCCGGCATACGTATTATAGAAAATACTATGAAAAATTTTCTGACAGAAATCTGGCAGAGGCATATATCTGCATCCGGCAGACGATCCAGCGAAAAGCGGCCGTCAGCGATCCTTATTCCATCGCTCCGGTTATCTCGTATCTCTATGAGAAGGAGCACGAAATTGATAAGATTACGACTGTTTTGGAATGTATCCGTTACGGACTTCCCCAGGAAAAAACGCTGCGGTTTTTATGAAACACCGCAGGCAAGACGGATTACGAGTTGAAAATAACGGGACAGGGGGTGTAGCCAATGATTGTAAAAATGACATTCCTGCATATTCTGGGACCAAAGGCCGACATTGACCGTGTAGTAAGCGAATATTTTACAAAATACGAAATCCATTTGGAAAACGCCCTGTCAGAGCAAAAAACCGGAAAGAAACTAAAACCCTATTGCGAAGCCAATCCTTACCGCGAGTGGCTTTCCAAAGCCGACAAATATGCACAGTCCCTGCCCTGCAAGGCTCCTGTATCCGGCAGCCCGGCCACCTTTGAAGAGGCCGTAAATACCTTACAGTCGCTGGAGACACAGATAAGCGCCGTCGAAAAAAAACGCATAAAGTTTGAAAAAAAACGGGAAGAGCTGCAAAAATCTCTGCGGGACATCGAACCATTTCTGGAATTTGACTATAACATATGCGAGGCTCTAAAGTTTCGATTCCTGCGCTGCCGCTTCGGCAGAATCGCCCGGAACGATTACGAAAATTTCAAAAAAAACACAGACGAAAATCCGAATGTGATATTTTTCAAATGCCGCAGCGACAGCCAATATGTCTGGGGCGTACATTTTATGCCCGCCGGACTATCCCAGGAAGCGGAGGCTGTATTTTCCTCCCTGCATTTCGACCCGGTCCGCCTGCCTGACCCGTATGATGAAACGCCGCGGCAGGCCGTCCGCCGCCTGAAAGACGAAATCGAAGCCTGCTATTCGCAGATTTCCGCCTGCCGCGGAGAACTGCTCCAAACCCTGGCCGGCCAGCGCTCCCAAATACTCGCCGCCCGCGAGACGCTAAAGCTTCTGTCCACAAACTTTGATGTGCGAAAACTTGCCGCGTGTACCACAGAAGAACGCCACCCTTTTTTTCTTCTCTGCGGATGGATGCCGCAGGATCAGGCAAAAGCTTTCGAACGGGAAATGGCCAAAGACGAAAACCTGTACTGTATCCTGGAGGAAAACGCCCCTCCTGGCATGGGCCAGCCTCCTACAAAACTGAAAAATCCCCCGCTTTTTCAGCCCTTTGAACTATTTATCCGGATGTATGGCCTTCCGGCCTACACGGAAATCGACCCTACCATCTTCGTAGCCCTGACTTATGCCTTTATCTTTGGAGCCATGTTCGGGGATGTAGGACAGGGACTGTGCCTGCTGGCCGGAGGCGCTCTGCTTTTTCATTATAAGAAAATGCCTTTGGCTGCCGTCATCAGCCAGTCAGGTTTTTTTTCCACGATTTTTGGTTTCCTGTACGGAAGCTTCTTTGGCTTTGAGAACCTGCTTCCCTCCCTGTGGCTGAAGCCCTCCGAAAGCATGATAACGCTTCCCCTGTTTGGAAAAATAAACACGGTATTCGCAGCGGCGGTCGTATTTGGCCTTTTTCTGATTCTTACAACACTTGCGCTCCACTTGATAAATGAATTAAAAATCAGGCGTGAAAAAAAGTTCCTTGCAAAAGAACCCCGGAAATTTTCTCCGGAAATTCTTTTTGAGCTTTTCGAAATCCTGTTAAGCTACTTCTCCAATATCCTCTCCTTTCTCCGCATCGGAGCCTTCGCAGTAAGCCATGCCGCCATGATGCAGGTGGTACAGATGCTCGCGGGAGCGCAAAGCGGCCATTCCCTGAACTGGAGCGTCATCCTTCTGGGAAACCTGCTCGTATGTGGGATGGAAGGGCTCATTGTCGGCATTCAGGTTCTGCGCCTGGAATATTATGAGATGTTCAGCCGCTTTTACAAAGGAACCGGCCGCAGGTTCATACCTTTCGGCCAGAAAAAAGAATGATTCTAGCGATTCAGAATTTGTATTTACTTTTTAACAGGAGGACCCTTTATGTCAACCATTGTTTGCGTTACCTTACTTCTTACTCTGATACTCAGCATACTGCTTCCCTTCGGTTCCTTTCTCATCGGCGAAAGAAACCGGGGCCGTTACAAAACCTCTCTGGCGGTAAACTGTTTTTTCTTTTTCGGAACGCTGCTCCTTGCCATGATCATCGCCTTTACCGGCAATGGCTCGGTTGCCGCCGCCGCAGACGCCGCCGCAAATAAAGCCTCCGGTCTGTCCACAGGTATGGGATACCTGGCCGCCGCATTTGTTACGGGACTTTCCTGTATCGGCGGAGGCATTGCCGTTGCCAGCGCTGCCAGCGCCGCCCTCGGAGCGATCAGCGAGGACCAGAGCGTCCTCGGAAAATCCCTGATCTTTGTAGGGCTTTCCGAAGGTATCGCCCTTTACGGACTGATCATATCTTTTATGATTCTGGGAAAACTGGGCTGATGAAACTGTATCTGATCAGCGATAATGTAGATAGCTGCACCGGAATGCGGCTGGCCGGTGTGGAGGGATGCGTTGTCCATGAAAGAAATGAACTGAAAAAGGCTCTGCAAAAAGCCATCGCCGACCCGTCTGTCGGCGTCCTTCTTCTGACCGAAAAATTCGGCAGAGAATTCCCGGACATCGTGGATGATGTAAAGCTGAACCGCAGACTTCCGCTGATCATCGAAATCCCCGACAGACACGGGACAGGACGCCGCCCGGACTTCATCACTTCCTACATCCGGGAGGCCGTCGGCATAAAATTATAACATCTTCCACCAGATACCGGAAAGACAGAAAATTCAAAAAAAGAAGGTGAACATTTTGACCACGGAGGAAAAGCTAAAACATTTTGAGGAGACCGTGCAAAAACAGGCCTGGAACAAACGCACAGAAATGATTCATGAATACAAAGTTTCTCTGCAAAAACGCATGGAAAAACAGAAACAGGAAAAACAGGCGCAGTCCGACCTTCTTCTCCATGCGGAAGTTCTCGGCTTAAAGCAGAAAAAAAACAAGCTTCTGGCAAAACAAAAGCTTGCACTCAGACGCCAGCTTTCCAAAACGCAGGCTGATTTCAAAGACAAACTGTTTGCAGAGGTAAAAGCAAAACTGGAAGCATACATGGATACGCCTGCCTATCAGGAACTGCTGGTTCAGCAGATTCAGGATATCCTTCGCTATGCGGACGGCAGCCCTGTCACGATTTCGATTGATCCCGCCGACGCCGCAAAGCGAAACAGCCTCATCGCCGCCACCAACACCCCTCTGACAGTTTCACAGGATTCCTTTCTGGGCGGAGTCCGGGCAGTGCTTCCCGGCCGCCATATCCTGATCGACAATTCCTTTTCCACAAAACTGATGGAAGAAAAGGCTTCCTTCCAGTTTCACGGAGGTAAGGCGCATGAATAAGACCGCACGCATCTATGGAATCAATGGTTCTGTCATCTATCTTAAGGGAAATACCGGCTTTTCTATGTCAGAAATGGTCTACGTGGGACGGGAACGCCTGGCAGGCGAGGTCATTCGCCTTACCTCCGGACTCACCACGATTCAGGTCTTTGAGGATACCACGGGGCTTTCCCCAGGCGATCCGGTAGAAGCCTCCGGCAGTTCTCTTTGTGTCACGCTGGGTCCTGGTATCCTGAACAATATCTTTGACGGCGTCGGCCGCCCCCTGCGCGCCATCGCCGCTTCTTCCGGAAGCTGCATCAGCCGGGGCTTCCCTTTCCATTCTCAGAACACGGGAAAGAAATGGGAGGTACATATCACGGTAAAACCAGGCGAGGAGGTGAGAGGCGGCAGCATCTTTGCGGAAACGCCTGAGACTCCCGCCATCGTCCACCGCTCAATGCTTCCCCCCCATCTGTCCGGACGTATCCTGGATGTGGTTCCCGACGGGACGTACACCATCCTTGATCCTCTCGTTACGCTTCAGTTGGACGATGGTTCCGAAAGCACGCTGTCTCTGGCTCAAAAATGGCCCGTCCGCATCCCCCGTCCTGTTGCCGGAAGGTATCCTGCCAACAAACCTCTGCTTACCGGCCAGCGCATCCTGGATACCCTCTTTCCGATTGCAAAGGGCGGTACAGCAGCGGCGCCTGGCGGATTTGGCGTCGGAAAAACCATGATGCAGCACCAGATTGCCAAGTGGGCAGACGCCGACGTCATCGTCTATATTGGCTGCGGAGAACGCGGAAATGAAATGACACAGGTGATGGAGGAATTCTCCTCACTTACCGATCCCAGAACAGGAAGCTCCCTCATGGAACGCACTGTCCTGATCGCAAACACCTCGGATATGCCGGTAGCTGCCCGTGAAGCTTCCATCTATACCGGCATCACTCTGGCAGAATATTACCGCGACATGGGTTACGATGTGGCGGTTATGGCCGATTCCACCTCACGCTGGGCCGAGGCTCTGCGGGAACTTTCCGGACGCCTGGAAGAGATGCCCGCCGAAGAAGGCTTTCCCGCATACCTGGCGTCCCGTCTTTCCGCTTTCTATGAGCGGGCCGGCCTTACGCTGAACTTAAACGGCACAGAAGGCAGCGTGTCCATTATCGGCGCCGTCTCTCCCCAGGGCGGCGACTTTTCGGAACCTGTCACGCAGAACACCCGGCGTTTTGTACACTGTTTCTGGGGATTGGAGAAATCACTCGCTTACGCCAGACATTTTCCGGCGATCCACTGGCTCACCAGCTACAGCGAATATCTGGAATCCCTCTCTCCCTGGTATCACGACCAGGTCGACGAAAACTTTATCAATGAAAGAAACCAGATCATGGCTATTCTGAACCAGGAAAACGGGCTGATGGAAATCGTAAATCTGGTCGGAAGCGACATGCTTCCGGATGACCAGAAGCTCACGCTGGAAATCGCCCGTGTGATCCGCCTGGGCTTTCTACAGCAGAATGCCTTCCACCCGGAGGACGCCTGCGTTCCTTTGAAAAAACAGTTTTTGATGATGGACACGATTCTGTATCTTTACAAAAAATCGCAGGCGCTGATTGCTATGGGAATGCCTATGTCCGTCTTGAAAGAACATGATATTTTTGACCAGATTATTTCTATAAAATACAGAGTTCCAAATCAAGATCTGGCACAATTCGAAACGTACCGGACTGCTATCGACCGCTTCTGCGAAAATGTTTTGTCCAAAAATTCCTGAGGAGGTAAGGTTTATGTCAATCGAATACATGGGACTTCGTGAAATCAATGGTTCTCTGCTTGTCCTGGAGGGCGTGGAACATGCCTCTTATGAAGAAATCGTAGAAATTATGACAGGCTCCGAAAAAAGATTTGGCCGCATCGTGGAACTGTATGGAGATAAGGCTGTCATTCAGGTATTTGAAGGCAGCGACGGTATGTCTCTCCAGAATACGCGCATAAAGCTGACCGGGCATCCCATGGAAGCGGCGCTCTCACTCGAAATACTGGGACGTACCTTCAACGGAACCGGACAGCCAATCGATGGTATGGGAGAGATTACCCCGGACGTCAAACGAAACATCAATGGTATGCCGCTGAATCCCGTCGCCCGTGAATATCCCCGCAATTACATCCATACCGGTATTTCAGCCATTGATGGACTGACTACCCTGATCCGCGGCCAGAAGCTCCCCATATTCTCCGGAAACGGCCTTCCCCATGACAGGCTCGCCGCTCAGCTTGTAAAGCAGGCGTCACTCGGTGACAGCACGGATGGAAATTTCGGCATCGTATTTGCCGCTATGGGCGTCACCCGCGACGAAGCAGAATTTTTTCGCAAAACCTTTGAGGAGAGCGGCGTCTCCGACCATACCGTTATGTACCTGAACTTATCAAACGATCCTATCGTGGAACGTCTGATTACCCCAAAGCTTGCCCTGACCGCCGCCGAGTATCTGGCTTTTGAAAACCATATGCACATTCTGGTGGTATTAACCGATATGACGAACTATGCCGAAGCGATGCGTGAAGTTTCCTCCTCAAAGGGTGAAATCCCAAGCCGCAAGGGATACCCCGGTTATCTTTACAGTGAACTCGCCTCCATCTACGAGCGGGCGGGGCTCATCAGGGACTGCACCGGTTCTGTAACGCAGATTCCAATCCTGACTATGCCCGGCGACGACGTCACCCACCCCGTTCCTGACCTGACAGGTTATATTACCGAGGGGCAGATCATCCTGGACCGGAATCTTCACAGACAGTCCATCTATCCTCCGATCCAGGTACTTCCTTCCCTCTCCCGCCTGATGAAAGACGGTATCGGGGAGGGATATACCAGAGAAGATCACCAGGCGGTAGCCAGTCAGCTTCTCGCCTGCTATTCGAGATCGGAAGAAGCGAAAGCCCTGGCCTCCGTCATCGGTGAGGATGAACTCTCTCCCCTCGACAAAACCCGCCTGGAATTCGGCCGGGCCTTTGAATCACGTTTTATCCGGCAGTCTGACGGAGAAAACCGCTCCATCACAGAAACGCTCCAGCTTGGCTGGGAACTTCTGCGTACCCTCCCGGAAGAAGAGCTTGACCGCATGGATACGAAGCTTCTGCACAAATACTATCCTTCCACCGACGACAGCGAGGTGTTTTCATGAATCCCAACACGCTTCCCACAAAGGAAAACCTGCTGCGGGCCAAAAATTCCCTGGCGCTGGCCAGACAGGGATATGAATTAATGGACAAAAAGCGCAACATCCTGATGCGGGAACTATTACGCCTGATTGAGCAGGCAGACGCCATTCAAAAAGAAATCGACGGAACTTTCCGAACCGCTTATGCCGCCCTGCAAACGGCCAATATTGAGCTTGGAATCCATCTGGTAGAAGAAATCTCCCTTTCCGTGCCCATCGAAGATTCTGTCTCGATAAAAATAAGAAGTATTATGGGAACGGAAATTCCACTGGTGGAATATGATCCCTCCCCCAGTGTCCCCTCTTACGCCTACTACAGCACTTCCTCCTCTCTGGACGAAGCCAAACTGGCCTTTGAGAAAGTAAAGGAATTGACTTTACGCCTTTCCATGATTGAAAATTCCGCCTACCGGCTTGCCTCAAATATCCGAAAAACCCGAAAAAGAACAAACGCCCTGAAAAATATTACCATTCCGGCCTATACGGATCTTATAAAAAGTATTCAAAACACTTTGGAGGAGAAAGACCGTGAAGAATTTACCCGCCTGAAAGTAATCAAAAGCCAGCAAAAGCCGAAAAAATAGGAAAAGCCCGCATCCCCAACAGAGAAATGCGGGCTTTTCTATTGACTTTTACCCTTGCATCTTGTAGAATTTAAAGTGATTTAATATTTTTGTAAATATTTGATAACATGTATGAATCAAGAACAACACGGTTGTTCGACCGCAATAAGGAGTATATATGAAGAAAAGGGTAATAACCGCCCTTTTCCTTGCCGGCATGATTGGCAGCACAGTTCCCGGACTGCATGCGGATGCGGCATGGAAAAGCGACGCAAATGGCAGGTATTACACCGTAAAAGGCAGCCCCGGATATGCCGTCGGCTGGAAAAAAATCGGGCAATACCGCTATTACTTTAACACAGACAAATACGCAGCGACCGGCTGGACGCTGATCGGCAAGGAATGGTATTACTTTGACATTCGGGGCCGGATGCTTACAAACACATGGGTCGACAGTTCTTATCTTGGTCCTGACGGGAAAATGGTAAAAAGCACCGTGGTAGACGGCGTCCAGATCGATGCGAACGGAAACAGGCTCATAAACGAAGGTTTCGATTCTTCCGGTACAGACGCCCCGGTAAATACCTGGGTTTCGAAAGATGGAAACTGGTATTATTATGATTACCAGGGAAAACTTGCCACCGGGCTTTTAAAGATCAAAGATACCACTTATTACATGAACCCGCAGACCGGAGCCAGACAGAGCGGCGTCATCAAAATCGGGAAAAGCTACTACTATTTCGATCCCCAGACAGGGGCGCAGAAAACGGGTTATATTGTCCTTGCGGATGGCACGGCATATTATTTCAGCCCTAAGACGAAGGCTGCTCTCAAAGGATGGCACAAGATCAGCAAAAAATATTATTATTTTAATTCAAAAGGCGTTCTGCAAAGAAACCGGTGGATCAATAAGAAATATTATGTAGACCAGCTCGGACGACGCTGTTACGGCTGGCTTACTCTGGGAAACAAAACCTGGTATCTGAATCCAAAAACCGGGACAAAGACCAAAGGCGCTGCCAGAATCGGCAATTTCAATTATTATTTCAAATCCAACGGCGTCATGATGCGAAACAGATGGTTCCGGAAACACTACTATCAATCCGACGGAAAAATGGCGGTCAGGCAATGGGTAAATAACCAGTACGTGAACGCCTCCGGATATGTCACCAAGACAAAGGGCGCCGGATTCTTCAATCAGAACAAAAAGACCTATTATATCCGCCCGGATCTTACCATGGCGCAAAACGGCTGGGAACAAATTAACGGAAAATGGTATTTCTTTAAATCCAACGGTGTTCTCCTGAAGAACGCCTGGAAATCCGGTTATTATGTCGATGCTGACGGTGTTCGCATACTCGACAGGTTTTACACGATCGACCGGGTCACATACCTGTTCCTGGCAGACGGGACTCTTGCAAAAGGACTGGTCGATTATAAAGAGAACCGCTACTATCTCGATCCGTCAACAGGCGCGATGAAAACCGGATTCTATCTCCTGGACGGCGTCAACTATTACTTTGATCCCTCCACAGGAGCAATGGCCAGAAATACCGTTCTTACCATTAACGATTCCGTGTATTCCTTCGACGCCAACGGCGCCGCCACCCTGGATGCCAGCGGATACGCACTGGGGCGGGCGATTGCAGAATATGCCCAGAGGTTTATCGGTTATCCGTATTCATACGGCGGGGCAACCGATCTGACAAAAGGAGTTGACTGTTCCGGTTTTACAAAGCTGGTGTTTCAGCATTTCGGAATCAACATCCCCAGAACCTCGCAGGCACAGGCGTTAGGAAATGCCTCCAAAGAAGCGGGCGGCCCCTTTGCAGAAGTGAAATTCGTATCCGAAAAAGAGCTTTTGCCAGGCGACATCATTGGTTATTATTATAACGCCCCTTCCCATGTGGCGATCTACATTGGAAATGGAAAGGTAGTACATGCTTCCAACAGCCAGCCTTATCCGAAAGGCGGTATCAAAATATCGGATTATGATTTGGGAAATCCCAAGAACATTACGAAGATCATGCGCTACTGGTAACAAACAGGCGTCTCCATCACGGAGGCGCCTTTCTTTTGCAGGAACATCCTTCAAACACAATAATACCTGTTTATTCTACATTTTTTCTTCCATATTCCGAATATTCAAATGTCAATAGTTTTTTTGTGTTTTTCCCACGAAAAATGTATTTTATCTCTTCTGTACAAAACGAACGTTCTTCAAAAATACTATGTAAACCAGTTAAAAACAATACAAAAATGTGGATAATGTGTATAACTTCGTGTATAACTCAAATTCGCCCTGTTTTTGGCCTTTTTGCTTGTGGATAACTTTTCCGCAGGCGTTGACAATTTTTTCCTGAAGTAACAGAAAGTGTCATATTTTGTGCACTTTGTACAAGGCACGAATTCTTTTCATTTTATTAAGAAATTGTTACATCTGTAAATTCATTGTAATATTTAAAGTTGTCGCACTTTTTCTATCCAACGAAAAGGAGCTTCCATCGTCAGCCCCCTCTGCTTATAAAGACAGCAAAAAACCTGTCTCTTTCGAAACAGGTTTTCCTTCTATGTATGCTATTCTTTAGTCAATATAGCTTCTTGCTGCACATGGCGTACGGTATCCGATACTGGAAACGATAATACCGGTTCTCTCATTACTTGCATGTACGACCTGGCCGTTTCCTATGTACATCGTCACATGGCCGATTCCATAATCTCCATTTCCGCTGTAGAATAACAGATCACCCGGCTGGATATTGGAAAGGCTCACCGGTCTGCCGCCGTTGGACTGCGCACCCGCCGTACGTGGGATGGAAATTCCAAAGTTAGCCATGACAGACTGTGTAAATCCGGAACAATCGGTTCCGTTTGTCAGGCTTGTTCCGCCATACACATATGGATTTCCAACAAACTGTAAGGCAAAGTTTACAATTGACTGTCTTGTACCGGAAGTACTGCTGTAATCCGTTGTCGTCGCCTGAGAAGCCACATCCGCCTGCTCCTGGGCCGCCGCGTCTGCCTTTGCCTGGGCTTCCTCTGCCGCCTGGGCCGCCGCATCTGCCTCGGCCTGTGCGTCTGCGGTTCCCTGCTGGTCTGCCTGCTCCTGGGCCGCTGCC
>CALCMD010000083.1 GCA_937965795.1 uncultured Lachnospiraceae bacterium
GCTGCCTGCGCCGCCGCTGCTTCTGCGTCTGCCGCCGCCTGCGCTTCTGCCTCCGCCTGCGCCGCTGCTGCTTCTGCCTCGGCTTTCGCCTGTGCTTCCGCCTCGGCCGCCGCTTCCGCTTCTTCTGCCTTCACCGCGGCATAGGCCGCTTCGTTCGCCTTATCAATTACGCTCTGCGCTTTTTCCTGTAAATCATAATCAAACTGCTGCTCCGAGGCAAGCTGCTTCGCCTCGGCCGCCGCCTGTGACGCCACATACGCAGCATAGGCCGCCTCGTCTCCTGTCGCGCTGTTCATAGCATCTATCGCCGCACTCAGCATCTCGTCCGCCTTATCGTATGCCGCCTGTACCGCATCCTGTCTCGCTTCTACCTTCTCAATGGATTCCGCTTCCACAAATTCGGTACTGCAATCTACATAATCTTTCGAAACATAACCGACAATATCGGAGTCTACCGCAACCTTTACCCAGTCGCCCGCATCTTCCAGAATCTCAAGTGTCTGCGCATCCCCCACCATGCTGATGACTTTTGACTTTTTACTCGGTTTCTTACGAACCATCAGGGTCGTGGTATTTACGGTGGCCATCTCTGTTCCTACACTGTCCGCAAGCGCTTTCGCTTCCTCGCCCGTGGCAAAGAATTCAGATTTGACATATCCCGTAACATCTCCCGACTTTACCAGATACCAGTCCCCCTCCTGACCAAGAATATCTGCTGCCGAATTGTTATAAATCTGACCGATGACCGCTCCATTTTCCCCTGCGGCATCTCTGATGTTTACATATTCATCTACCTGTGCGATTGCCTTTACGTCATAACCGGTAGCTTTTACCTGAATGGTTCCGCCTGCCGCTTCCTTCTTTTCCTCCTGCTGCTGGATTCTGGATTCCAGCCCCGCCAGAGGCATATCAAATCCGGACGCCATCGTCACAACACCGTTTCCCGCAAACATCATCGTGCCTGCCAGACAACATGCCGTTACTCTTAATACTCCTTTTCTCATTGTTACTCGCCCTCCGTGTATATCCTTCGCTGTATTTATTACAGAATTATTAACTATTTGCACAATAATCATAACAAATGTTACATCCTTTGTCAACCACCTTAAAAAACATTTTAAATTTTTATCACAAAAAATCGACAAAAAAAGAACTGCCCCGCCGGACAGTCCTCTTTTTTCCTTTTAAAGCATCAGATATTCCTGCACCGACGTTACCGCATTCGCTCCGTCGGAAACTGCCGTGACGATCTGACGCAGCGACTTTTTCCGAATATCGCCCGCGGCAAACACTCCCTTCCGGTTCGTCGCTCCATCTTCCCCCGCCAGGATATATCCTCCTTCGTCCATATCCACCAGCCCGCGAACGATTTCAGAATTCGGCAGGATACCGACAGCCACAAAGATTCCATCCATATCCATACAGTTCTGTTCCCCTGTTGTGACATTTTTCACCTTTATGGACTCTACATGGTCTTCCCCGTTGATTTCCTGCACCACGGTATTCCAGAGAATCTCCACATTTTCGCAGGAAAACAGACGTTCCTGTAAGCTTTTGGCCGCCCGCAGCTCATCCCGGCGATGAATCAGATAGACTTTTTTACATCCCCGTGCCAGAAAGATTGCGTCCTCCACAGCTACATCGCCGCCGCCGACCACTGCCACCGTCCTTTCTTTAAAAAATGCTCCGTCGCAGGTCGCACAGTAGGACACGCCCATACCGGCCAGCTCTTTTTCCCCAGGAACCCCCAATTCTCTGTGAACAGCCCCCATTGCCAGAATCAGCGCCCTGGCCTGAAAGGTTCCTTCTGAAGTCGCCACTTTTTTTACTGTTTCTTCTATTATAATGTCCTTCACTTCAGCCGTCAGAAATTTGGCTCCAAGACGGTCTGCATGTTCCCGGAACTTCACTCCCAGCTCAAACCCATTGATTCCGGGAAGTCCGGGATAATTATCCACCTCATAAGTATTTACGACCTGTCCGCCGCTGATATATTCTTTCTCAAGAACCAGTGTAGAAAGTCTGGCTCTTTGGGCATAAATCGCTGCCGCCAGACCTGCGGGGCCAGAACCGATAATCAGTAAGTCATAGATTTTATCCATACTCCTTCTCCTTTCCATCCGTTTTTTATAGTATAGCGCATTTCATTCTTTTTTTGTAGCTGCTTACAAAAAAATCTAACTCTTCTCCAGCTTCACCTGACGCGTGCATATCTGATCCAGCAGGGGCTGGCTGTGACTGACCGCCAGCAGCCCGATTCCCCGCCTTTCCACCTCCTGCAAAAGAAAGTGCCATATCTGGCTCTGGGTAATCAAGTCCAGCATCGTTGTGATTTCATCTGCCAGTAAAAACTTCGTCCGCTTCCCCAGCGCCCTGGCAATGCAGAACCGCTGAAGCTCACCGCCGGACAGCTCGGACGGAAAACGGTTCAGCCAGTCCTGCTCAATGCCAAGTTCCCTGACAATCCGTTCTTCTACCTCATCGCCCTCCAGAAGCACTTCCCGCATCCGCAGCCGTGGGTTGACTGCCAGCTCCGGCTGCTGCCACACCATCTGTATCGGGCAGTAGCCTTTATAAGTCCCAAGCGGACGTCCGTCCACAAGAATTTCTCCTTTATCCGGCGTCAAATACCCGGAAAGCAGCTTGCACAACGTGGTCTTTCCGTATCCGCTGGGTGCAATCAGCCCCACCCGTTCCGTGTGCTCCACCGTGAGACAGAAATCCTCCAGGATTTTCCTTCCGCCCTTTGTATATTGATAAGATACGTTCTTAATCTCTAACTTCATGGCAAGCTCTCCTGTACATTTATTGGAATCTATCATTTATCGAATTTTTCCGGATGCAGGCATCTCACGCGCCCGCCCCGTATTTCCCGGCTGGGAATCTCACCTTTTTTACACTCCTCCGTGCAGCTTTCACACCGTGGGGCAAACGGGCATCCCTCCGGTAAATCTTTGACGTAGGGCTGCTCTCCCGCAACAAAACGGAACCCGTTTTTCGGCATCGCGCGCCAGAGCGCTTTCGAATACGGGTGACGCAGCGTTTCTTCCTGTGCAAAGTCAGATACCAGCGCTTCCTCCAGCGTCGTCCCCGCATAAAACACCGCGATCCGATCTGCCGTCTCAAGCGCCAGCTCCAGGTCATGGGTAATCACGAGCACCCCGGCTCCCATATCCGCTAATTCCCGAAAATGCTCCATCGCCCGTTTCGCCATTTTCAAATCCAGTCCCGGCGTTGGCTCATCCGCAATCACCAGCTTCGGCACCTCGATCAGCGCCGTAGAAATCAGGATTCTGCGGTTCATACCTCCGGACAGTTCAAAGGGATACAGCTCCTCTACCTCTGGCTTCAGGCTGTACCTCTCAAAAATATCACGCAGCTTTTTTCTCACTTTTTCATCCTTACTGCCTTTGCGTATCTGGGAGCCGATCTTCATCAGGGGATTCAGATACGCGATGCTTTGGGGAACCAGCACGATCTCATTTCCCCGCAGCTTCTCAATCCTCTGCTTTGTCAGCTCTTCCCCACAGTATAAAATCTTCCCCCCCATAGAAGCATTATACGGAAGAACTCCCATCACGCCGTGGGCCAGCAGGCTTTTCCCGGAACCGCTGGAGCCGACGACCGCCACCATCTCTCCCGCATGGACTTCCACATCCAGATCTCGGATAACGGGAAGCTCGGTCTGGTGCATTCCCCTGTCATACTGGGTAAACGTGATATTCATATGTTCAATTTTTAAAACCGGCGTCTGATTTGTCCTTTTCTTTTCACTCATCATCCTGCTCCTCTTTGCCTGCGTCTGCACCGGACTGCCGCCCGGATTATTCATGGACGCTTCCCGGATTCATCAGTTTCTGCAAACTCTCCCCCGCTACATAAAATAATGTCACAACAATCACCAGCAAAAGCCCCGGAAACAGCGCCAGCCACCATTTCCCCGTAACCAGGTACTTCATGGCCTCCGACAGTACGATACCGATTGCCGGCTGCTCCGTTGAAAGCCCAAAACCCAGGAAGGTAATGCTGGACTCATGGAGAATCGCATGGGGAAACAGAAGCACCAGACCTACCACAAACTGCGGAAGCAGATGGGGAAGCAGATGCTTCCTGGCAATATACCACTTACTCTTTCCCAGCTTTTCCGCAATCTGGATATACGGGCTTTCCTTTAACTGGATCACCTCTGCACGGATGAGTCGTGCCAGAGACGGCCAGTGCGTCAGCGCCACCCCCACGATAACTCCCCGCAGCCCTTTTCCCAAAGCCACGGAAATTAGAAGAAGCAGCAAAATATGCGGAACCCCCATCGCCAGATCAATACAGAAAGTGATCGCAGCATCCACAGCCTTCCCCATCGTGGCGGAAGCAATTCCCAGCACAAGCGCCAGCGCCGCGCTGACTGCCGCCGCCAGAAGCCCGATCAGAATGCTTAAGGACAGCCCTGTAAGCGTGCGTGCCAGCATATCCCGCCCAAGCCAGTCCGTTCCGAAAATATATTTTACACAGGGCGCCATATTTTTTCTGGAAAAATCGGTCGCCATCGCCGCCTCTTTTGACAGGATACCCGCCGCGCATACGACCGCCAGAAACAAAAGAGAGACGCCCAGCCCAATCAGCACCCGCTGCCTGCGATTTAACTTCATTTTGACGCCCCTCCTCTCCGAATCCTCGGATCAACCACTCCGTACAGGATATTGGCAGCCATATTCCCCCCAAACACAAACAGGGCGCTCACAATGGTAATCGCCATAAGCAGGGGCATATCGCTCCCCAGCCCAGCGGCCACTGCCGCCTGTCCCAGCCCCGGATAAGAAAATACCTGCTCCACCAGCACGGAACCCCCGAAAATTTCACTGATAGCGGCAAACTGAAGCGTGATGGCGGGGAGCAGCACATTCCGGAACCCGTAATTTTTAAACAGACGCCAGCCCTTTTCTCCCCGCATCCTGGCAAACAGCATATAATCGCTGCCGCAGATGTCAATCATTTTCTCCCTGGTATGGAGCGCGATATTTGACACTCCCGTGATGCTGAGCGTAAGCGCAGGCAGTACTGCATGATACACTCTATCCCAAAACGTGACGCCGCTGGCTTCCACGCCGATCGGCACACTAAGGCCGATCGGAAACCACTTCAGTCCCACGCCAAAAATCATCAAAAGCAGAAGCGCCAGCCAAAAAGCAGGTGTACTCGAAATCACCAGGCAGTATCCTTTGATCCATTTATCTACCAGTTTTCCTCTGTTCATCCCGGCGATTACTCCAAGCAAAAATCCCAGGACGCCGGAAATCACCCAGGCGAAAACCATCAGAAACAGGGAATTGGCCAGTTTCACAGCTATCACCTTCACCACCGGCTGACGGTACAGAAGGGAAGTCCCCATATCGCCCCTCACAAAATCTTTCGCCCAGGCCAGATACTGCTCCGCCGGAGGGGTGTTCACCCCCCAGTATTCCTCCAGCTTTTCCAACTGTTCCTGGCTCATGCTTCCCAGCGCCGCCTGTCCTACATTCGTCTGAAGCGGATCTATGGGCGACGACTTCATCAGCCAGAAAGTAACGATGCTGACCGCCAGCACCAGCAGCATAGCCCGCACAATATTTTTTCCTATCCAAACAGGGATGCGTCTATCCATTTCCTCTCCTCCGTAAACCCCCGAAACGGGACGCTGACCGCAGCGTCCCCTTTCTTTTCACTCCTGTCATTCCCATGACCACTGGTCTACGTTATTTACGATCGACCATCCATGCCCATGAGGGTGAATCTTCTGCTCGGCTACCTTCAGTCCATCCCGTACAAAATACAGATGGTCGATGTTGCAGAGCCAGATCCAGGGGATGTCTCCCTCCTGGGTGATTCCTGTCGTCCCGTCCCACTGTGCTTTCTTCCACAGCTCATAAGACTCCTCCAGCGTGGCAGACTCCAGCGCTTCGTCCATATAGTGATCGACCGTCTCATTCGCATACGGAGAATACTCTGCCTGTCCGATTCCGTTATCCGCCAGGGAATGATAGATATTGTAAAGCTCCATCGGCGTGTGCGCGCCCCAGCCCCATACCAGCGGTTCCGACTGAGCGCGGTCATAGGCCACATCCCAGCCCACGCCCTCCGTGGTAACCTGGATGCCCAGTTCCTTTAACTGATTTGCCGTATCCTCAGCCAGCGCCTGGCGCACCGAATCCCCGCTGCTGAACATCAGCGTAAACTCTGCTCTCACGCCATCCTTCTCGCGGACGCCGTCGCTGCCCTCCAGCCAGCCCGCATCATCCAAAAGCCTCTTTGCTTCTTCCTGGTCATACGCTACTTCACAGGCATCATTATACCACGGCATCTTATCACATACGCTGTATGCCGCCGTCCCGTATCCGTTCAGCACATGTGCAATCATCTCCTCACGGTCAATGCCGATGTTTATCGCGCGTCTCACGTTCACATCTGCGGTAAAAGCATTTCCATAGGTAATGCCGTCCTTTTCCTCCGGCATCACGCACGGAAGGTTAAAGCCACGGTTGTCCACGGTCTGAACCGCCAAAAGCCCATATCCATCCACGGTCTGGTCACTGTAGGAAGCCGCCGTATGCGCGACATCCGCCTGCCCTGCCATAGCTGCGGCCAACGCTGCATCTTCCTCCATAAACAGCACCGTGACTTTTTTCATCTTCGGGGCCTCCCCATAGTAATCGGGGTTTGCTTCAAAAATCACCTGCTGCCCTTTATCCCACTGTTTCATAATATAATGCCCCGAACCGATGGGATTCTGTCCGTAATTCTCATCATACGCATGTTCCGGCACGATGCCCACAATTGCCATCGTGTAGGGCCAGATAGAAAATGGTTTTGTCATCCGAAATTCTACTGTCGTCTCATCGAGTGCAACTGCCTCGTCCAGCATCGTAAAATCATTGACGGAACTCTTTTCCTTGCAGTTATTGTAGGTAAACGCCACATCCGACGCCGTCAGCGCTTCCCCGTCCGTAAACTTTACATCATCCCGGATCGAAACCGTCCAGGTCATGCCGTCCTCACTGACGCTGTAATCCGTCGCAAGGTCTTTGCCGATCTGCAAATCCTTTGTCGTCACAGTAAGCGTACTCTGAATCAGCGGCTCATGCACATGCTCCCCCGCTCCCCAGCCAAACGCCGGGTCAAATCCCGCTTCCGGCTCCGAAGTAACCGGCATCGTAACCACAACCTCATCCTTCGCCGCCGTCTCACCGCCTGTCTGTATCGCCTTCTGTGTCTCTTCCGTACCGCCCGCGCATCCGGTAAGAAGTCCCATTGCCAGAACCGCCGCACACACCACTCCTGTCATTTTTTTCCACATATGCTTCTCCTCTCGTTTGTCAGATTTCTTTTTATCCACTATAGCATCGCCGCCATTCCCCCGCAAGCCTCCCTGGGGGTTAAAATTTGTCCATAAATAAAAACCGTTTAGCCATGTAAGTTCTAAACCGCCGCCATAAATAAAAATTTATTTCTGAAAATAGTTGACAAAAAATCTTTTTTCTTTTATTATTTTTTATAATAGTAACTATTCTCATTATTGATTTTTATTTTCAGTAGTAAGAAACCCGACATTTTTAAAAAGAGAACAGGAGAAACGTCTATGGCTTCTTTGAAATATAGCCGGCAGCGTGAAGCAATCAAAGAATTTTTAGCTGTCCGAACGGATCATCCCACCGCTGACACCGTCTACACAAACCTGCGTGAAAAGTTCCCAAATATCAGTCTTGGAACGGTTTACCGCAATCTGGCGCTGCTGGCTGAGAGGGGAGAAATCCTGAAAATTACGACCAGCGACACTGCCGACCACTTTGACGGTCATACGGCGCCGCATCACCATTTTATCTGCCGGGAATGCCAGCGCCTTATGGATTTGGATATGGAAAACATCGATTCCATCATAACCGCCGCAGGAAAAAATTTTGGCGGAAAAATCAGCAGCTATACCGTGCTTTTCCACGGCGTCTGTGAAGATTGTATGAAAAATCATGAACTTTCAAAAAACACTTGACGGTGAGAGAAAATTGTGCTATTTTAAAACTAGTAATCATTACTGTTTTTAAAGAAGGTAATTGTAATGATGCTGTATATTGCAAAAGCAAAAGGAAACTATAATAAGAAAAGGAGATTATAAAAATGGCTAAATGGGTATGTAATGTATGTGGTTATGTCGCAGAAGGAGATGCAGCGCCGGAGTTCTGTCCAGTCTGTAAAGCGCCGGCTTCCAAGTTCACAATGCAGGCAGGAGAGAAAACATGGGCTGCTGAACATGTGGTAGGCGTCGCTCAGGGCGTACCGGAAGATATTCTGGCTGATTTAAGAGCAAACTTTGAAGGCGAGTGCTCTGAGGTTGGTATGTATCTGGCAATGGCAAGAGTCGCTCACAGAGAAGGATATCCGGAAATCGGATTATACTGGGAGAAAGCTGCTTACGAAGAGGCAGAGCACGCTGCAAAATTTGCTGAACTGCTCGGCGAAGTAGTAACGGACAGCACAAAGAAAAACCTTGAGATGCGCGTGGACGCTGAGAACGGCGCTACCGCTGGTAAGACTGATCTGGCAAAACGTGCGAAAGCCCTGAACCTTGACGCGATCCATGACACCGTTCATGAGATGGCAAGAGACGAGGCAAGACACGGCAAGGCATTTGAAGGACTTCTTAAGAGATACTTTGGTTAATCAAACCTCCTGCTTTAAAAGGATTTTTAAGAGTAAGGGAATGAATCAGAAATGATTTGTTCCCTTTTTGCTTGCATGATAATCAAAATGCACGTGCATGATCAGATAGATCGTGATATAATCAGTAAGAGAAAGACCCATTGACACATGAAGTGTGAATGAATAAAAATTGTATGAGAAAAAGGAGATGCAACAAATGATTTGTAAAAAATGTGGAAATCCGGTAAACAAACATGACCGATTTTGTGCGAAATGTGGTTCCGCTATGGAAGCGCCTGTAAAGGAAATTAAGACGTTAATCATAGATGGTGTAAAAATGAGCGCTATGGATATGGTGGATTACTGTATCCAAAATAAGTATATCGTCGTAGGTTCTTTTATGTCTAATCAGACAAAAAAGGAATGGAGTATTTTCTTTGAAAATATCATAAATGAAATGCAGGATGATGAAACTGCTATCCTTTGTTTTGCAGGAAACCATGATTACAAAGGCGGAATAAATACTAGCGGTATGCATTCTTATGTACTTACAAATAAGAGATTGATGATTGCCGGGTGGTATGGCAAGAAGTCTGGCATGACAAATCCCCTCAAAGCTTATTCTAATATTTATAAAGCGACTTTGGCTAAGAACCCAAAATGTGATAAAGATTCTGTTTATGTCCGTGATATCACCCATACGGATGCAGATATGGTAGGGGGACATGATGTGATTACATTCCATACAACCAAAAGTGATTTTCATGTTATGTTCTACAGTCATAACGTTACTCATCAGTTATGTAATAAAATAAATGCCGCTCTGAAAGAATTAAAGGAGCATAAGCCGGAATAAAGCCAGAGTCTGTCTCCCTTTCCATACACTTGAGTGAAAGCATAAAATATGGACAGCGGCATATCTTACAATGCCGCTGTCTTGTTCCGGTTATTGCCCAAAGCTGTCCGAAATCTCCTCATAAGTATCGAGATCATCCGGAAGTTCAACCTCTACTTCCTTCCCCGGATTGTTTACATCCATATCCATGTCAAGGGCAATGCTCACATCCGTATCCTCTACGGTCATAGTCATATCCATCTTCATCTCCTGTTTCACGATATTAAAATCTTTATCTATCGTGAGTACTCCCTGCACTTCACCCACGCTCATCTGAAAATCACCTGCGTCACCCAGCGCATTAGACATCATACTGTCAAGAAGCGTCTCTGCCAGCTCATTCATTTTATCGCCGTCCGCCTCAAAATCAATCACATAATGATTTCCTTCCTCTGTCAGCTCCAGGGATTGATAAGCGTCTGCCTGTATCTCCATAAAAGCGCTGTTCTGTTTGAGCCGCTCAGACATCTCACTCAGGTCCATAGCCATTTTCATTTTCTGCCCCATCGCTTCTGTATAAGAATAACCTTCCGTATAATAAGTGTTCATACGGATGCTCTGTCCCAGAATATTCATATCCATCTGCATGGCCATCTTCGGAGATTCTGTCGTGATACCGCTCTCCTTCATTTTCATGGTTACGTCATAGTCGACCGTCTCACCCTCCGCCTGCATACTCATGGACATTTTGATATCCGCATCGATACCGTCCATCGTCTGCTGCTTTTCCGTTGCTTTCTCCAGAATCTGCTCTGCGGTCAGCTTGTTCCCGCATCCGGCCAGACACACGATCAGCAGAACCAGCGTCATCATCCCCGCCCACATGCTTCTCACTTTCATCCTGTTTTCCTCCCTTTGTTTTTTAATCTTCGGATTCACTATGCAAATATTATTTTACTTTTACCGCTTTGGAATCCTTCGCCGGGCTGTATACATTTTTCTTCACTGCTACCACCCGATAATAGTATCTCTTGCCCTTTTTCACTTTCTTATCCACGTATTTTACCATTTTGGCCTTTTTCACCACGGCAATCCGTTTAAAGCCGCTCTTTGCCTGATTAGAACGGAAAATCATGTATTTCTTTGCCCCGCTTACCCGTTTCCATTTCACGGTAACGCTTCTTCTGCTTCCTGCTTTTGCAGCCTTCGCCGTCACCTTTTTGGTTGCTTTTGGAAGCGTAATACTTTTTTCCACTCCGGTTTTGCTGACGGTCTTTCCCGCTGCCGCCTCTGCCAGATAGGAAACTTTTCCGCCTGCCGGCTTTGTGTCATAGAACGTATCTCCCGTAATCGTTCCCAGAAGTGTCGTCTTACTTCCTGCTTTCCGGTAAATACGATAGCTCTCTGCCTGATCCACTTTGCCGATCTTTACCGCCACGTTTACGTTTCCGGAACGAATCACGCTCTTTACGGACAGGACGGCCGGCGCCGCCAGCGTCTGCGGTTTATCGACGTTCGGATCTTTGATGTCCGGATCTTTGATCTCACCATTTCCACCTGCAAATTTTTCCGTCCCCCAGGCGCCGTCGCTGACGCTCTTTGGCTTCGCCGCTTCCTGAATCACACCCGGAATCTTACTGTAATTGAGCACTTCAAAATCATTTGCGTTATGATCGGTATCAATAAAGGCAATTCTGCGAACCGCTTTGTTTTTGGAGATAATTTCGTCTCCCACAGGGTTTACCAGCGCTGTTCCCTCTACTTCCGCTTCATTTACCGATACGCCGTCCACCTGTGCGCTTCCCTGGAAAAGCGTCACGCTGTAGCGTTTATTATCAAGGTTCCAGCTCCAGTCCATATCCGCCTGCTCCACCTTGTAGAGACTGCCTGAGACTTCCTCACCGCAGCGAATCAGATAAGAAGTATGTGCCGGTATCTCCCCGGTAAGCGCCAGAGTCTCTTCTGTTCCTCCGGATGTATAACGAATACTGTATCCTGCCAGACTGACAGCCGCTGCCGTTGGGTTATAAAGCTCGATAAAGCTGTGGGACCATGCCGGAGACGATTTTCCTCCGTTTCCATACACCTGATTGATAATCAGGTGCTCCGTCTGCGCCGACACGGCCTGCACCGCTTCTGTCTCCGCGCTCTGGACACTTCCCGCCAGCGCTGTATGCGTCACACGCACGGAAATCCTTTTTCCCGCATAACTGCTGTCCAATACCAGAAATGCCCCTGTCTGGCCTTCAAGGACTGCCCCATCCGCCAGCCACTGATAGCTAAGAAGTGCGTCATCCGTCTCGCTTGTTTTCTGATCCGCATACAGAAGCGCACCCAAAATCGCATTTCCCCGAATGTCCACGCTTCCTTCCAATTCTGCCGGTTCGCCGCCCGGTACCGTTTGCTCCGCTTCACCAATGATACTTCCGGCCTCTGTCGTGCTTCTTACTCTGACGCCTAATTTCTTTCCTGCCATTTCAGCCGTAATCTGCAATTCCCTGCCGGTGGCGCCTGCAATCGCACTTCCGTCCGCCAGCCACTGATAGGTAAATTCCTTTGAACTGCTGCCTGTCACCTGCGCCGACACGGTCTCTCCGACTTCCATGTTTCCCGTAATCGCAACACTGCCCGTCAGCTTGTTATACCCTGACGCTGTCCCGTACGCAAACGCCCTGTCCAGAAATGCCGCGCGCCTTGTCAGGAAATTTTCTACATAATCCACACTTGTCTCAAAGTCAACCCCACTCTGTACCCCGGTTACGGAATGATAAAGGCATCCCGGCCAGATCAGGAAGTTCAGCTCTGCGGAAGTACGCAGTTCATTTTCAACCTCTGCCAAAGGCTGAAGGACCTTCAGAACATAATCCGTTTTTTGTCCAAGCATCGCCTTTACAGCCGGATAAAACGTCTCGTTCCACTGTTCCACGATCAGACGTTTTACCGATTCGTGCTGGACGGACTGTGCCATCAGGTTCATGCCGCCGATATTATAGATCGCCGCCCGGTTCGCCCACCATGCTTCCGGGTCCGTCAGAGATACGCTCTCTCCATCAGCCGCCTGTCTGCCTCCCGGATGATTTCCTACCGCAATATCGAAATCCCATACCGGCGCCATATGAAGCTTTCCGTCTCCCGTCCGGTCAGAATCCTTATAGAGATAAAAACTGGTGATGCCAGAATCCAGATTCGCGCTGTATTCCTGAATAAGGTACATTCTTGCAATGGACTCCTCGTCAATATATTCTGAAAAATGTTTTCCTTTGGAGTTGTAGCCCGTCTTAGAGTAAATCGCATCCTCCATGTCCTGATAAAAATCCGCAATATAACGAATCTGCTTTTCTGAAACAAATTCCGGCGCTTTCATCGTCACAGACTGACCGATTTTCGTCACGAACCCACATGCTTCATTGGGATAACGTTCATTCAGCTCCAGCTCGATCAGGTATCCTCCCGTAATATCCTCCGGATTATTCGGAATGTTGACCCATTTCCGGGTCTGTGCCCTGGATTCCGATACGCCCCCCGCCGAATAGCTGTCAAGCTCCGCATCGTTCACCTCTTCCGTCGCTTTCTCCATATCGGTAATATTGACCCGGTTCTTGTCGATCTCCACCTTCTCCGTCAGCAGATACGTTCCGTTGTACGACCCGTTCAGATACAGGTCTACCGACTTGCTGTCCATCGTAAACGGTACTCCCGTTTCTTCTGCAAGTTTGTAGATCATTTTGTTTCTCAGCAGGGAAGTATCCAGATAATTCGCCAGAAGGCACCATCCCTTTGCCTTCCCCATCCCCAAAAGATCTGAGGAAGTATCCAGCTTGATATTATATGGACGTTTATCATACTCCCAGGTAGCGTTTCCTCTTCCCTTAATCGACTTCAGGGTACTGTTATAATCTACCGTTCCGTCCGCGCGGATCAGGAGCATATCGCCCTTTTCCTTGTATTCTTTATCCGCATGAATCGCGTCCATTGTTCCGGAGGCTGTCTGAATAAACATGGATGCAAGGTTTGCAGATTTCCGGACACGGATTGTCTCCCTCTTTCCATTCCCCGTCGAGACAGTCAGCGTCCCATTGTCCTTCGGAAGGCTGATCTCATCCCCGCTGTGAACCTGTTTTCCGTCAATCGTCACATACCCGGAAAGCGGCACAAGTTCCTTCGTTCCGTTTTCCTTATCAATATTTTCCATTGAAAACCAGATGCGCACAGTATCCGTGTCGGCGCTCGCCGGCAGAATCAAAGCCGACTCATAGGTATAGTCTTTTCCCGACACAAACTGTGCGTGAAGCTTCTGCTCCGGCGCGCCGGATAAAAATCCTGTAATACATACATCGTCATAGCTTTCAATCAGCGTATCCGTCTCTGCCGCCGATACGTTAAAAGGCAGTATCCCCGCTATACAGAGCACAAACGCTATCCCAAGAAAAAATTTTTTCATACTTTTTCTCCTTCTCCTTTTTATTTTTTTCCATTTTACCATAAAAGACGGCCCATGTCATTAAATTTTCGGCAAAATATACAAACCCCCACACAGCCGTGCGGGGGTTCCCTTTTGCATTCTTTATTCTGTTTTCACCAAAAATCCCGCTTTCTCCATTGCCGGACGAAGGACGTTATAAAGCAGCGCTACCAAAAATACTGACGCCACCGCATTGACAAAAGTCGTGGCGGTACTCCATTTCGCCAGGACACTTGCCATCTCCTGCGGCTGTCCCAGAATATACATTTTATAGAAATAGCCGACCAGCGGATCAAAGACGACATTAAACGCCAGACCACAGACAGCGGCGATCGTGCTCCATTTAAAAATGTATTTCGGGTCATGGCTGGAACCGATTTTCGCGATCCGGTGCGCCACCAGCCCGGTAATCAGCCCGATTCCGAATTTCAAGATAAAAGTCTTTGGCGCGCTCACAAGGTACACCGGATCAAGAATATCCGCAATCGTCATGCCTGCTGCGCCTGCCAGACCGCCATAGCCGCCGCCTAAAAGCAGCGCTCCCAGCACACAGAACGCATTTCCAATATGAAGGGACGTAGCGTCTCCGCCCGGCATCGGAATCTTAATCTGTAAAAACGTAAAAGCCACAAAGCAAAGAGCCGCCAGAAGCGCCGTCTGCGTCCATTTCAACAACCTGTTTTTCTTCTCCATAAAGCATTCCTCTTTTCCTCTTTTTTCTGAAAACATAGTAACACTAATATGGTATTGCTGAAATAGCCAGTTGCCGCTTTTTTGACCGGTCCACTCTATTTATGGTTCGCAGGCTCGATATTGATCGACTTTCCTTTGATTTTTGCATGATCCATCGCCAGAAGCACTTCCCTCGCTCTGTCCTTTGGCACTTCCACGAAGGTATATTTATCGTACATGTCAATACATCCCACCAGGTTTCCCGGCATTCCCGACTCCCCGGCAATGGCTCCCAGGACATCGCCCGGCCGCACATTCTGTTTCTTTCCTATATTAATGAAGAGACGCACCATGCCCTCCTCTGCTCCCGTATCGCCAAAATCAAACGTATCTTTCTGTAAACTCTCGCCTGTTCCCATCGCCTGTTTTAAAAATGCCGCTGCCAGATCCATCGCCGTATAGTCCTCCTCATTCAGACGCTGCTCGATCATACTGACCATTGCGCTCAGGTTTTCATTCTGAATGATTTCTGTAAGGCCATCCAGAATCTTTTCGGCCTTTATCGCGCTGACGTCATTTAAGGATGGAATCGGCTGTGCGTAAACCTTTGTCTTGCAATATCTCTGGATATCCTTCAGCTTATAAACCTCTTTTCCCACAATAAAGGTAAAAGCCTTTCCGACCCGGCCTGCTCTTCCGGTACGGCCGATCCGATGCACATAAAATTCATCATCCTGCGGCAGATCATAATTAAAGACCGCCTCCACATCATCCACATCAATCCCTCTGGCCGCCACATCCGTAGCAATGAGGATTTCTGTTTTTCCATTCCGGAATCCGTTCATGACACGGTCGCGCTGAGACTGTTTCATATCCCCGTGTAGCCCTTCCGCAAAGTACCCGCGCCCCTGGAGCGCGCTTGTCAGCTCATCCACACGGCGCTTGGTATTGCAGAACACCAGGGAAAGCTTCGGGTCGTACATATCCAGAAGCCTTGACAGCACTTCTTCTTTATTGCGTTCCTTTACTTCATAATAATACTGATCGATGTTTCTCACCGTCAGCTCTTTTTTCACCACCTTCACAAGCTCTGCATTCTTCTGGTAGTTTTTCGTGATCTCCAGAATCGGCTTTGGCATCGTGGCGGAAAACAGGATCGTCTGCCGCTCCTGCGGAACGTCTTTTAAAATCGTTTCAATATCCTCCCGGAATCCCATATTCAGCATCTCATCCGCCTCGTCCAGCACGATGGTGTGCAGCTCGCCAAATTTCAGGGTGTGGCGGCGCATGTGATCCATCACGCGCCCCGGCGTCCCGATAATGATCTGAATGCCCCCCTTTAAAGAACGGATCTGTTTTCCGATCTCCTGCCCTCCGTAGATCGGGAGCACCTTAATCCCGTGCATGAACCGGCTCAGACGCCTGATTTCATCCGCTACCTGGATCGCCAGCTCTCTGGTCGGGCAGAGAATAAGCGCCTGCAATTTCTTATTTTTCGGGTCGATTTTTTCCAGAATCGGAATCCCGAAAGCGGCTGTTTTCCCGGTTCCGGTCTGCGCCTGACCGATCACATCCTTTCCTTCCATAATCACCGGAATCGCACGCGCCTGTATGGGAGTGGCCGCCTCGAATCCCATCTCCGTTACTGCCCTTAACACCTGGGGGCATAATCCCAAATCTTCAAACTTTACTGTCTCCATCTTTTCTTTTCCTTTCCAAAAGTTCTGTACAAGCAGTTCCAACCGCAGACCTGCTTTCGTTGTGTATCGAACATAGAAAAGCCCTGCACTTTTATCCATCTGTACAGGGCTTATATTCTTCAAAATTGTCATTTTGCTCTTATTTCTATCAGACAAGTACAACGCCAGTAATCATAACACAGCTTTTATATCCATGTCAACACTTTCCTTTTTATCATCCCGGCTGCACAGCCGCGCGCAGCAGCCGTTCTTTTAATTCCCCCTCAATCTTTTTCATCTCGGTCTCGGCAGCCATCCGTTTTTCACGTCCTTCTCTCTGAATGCGCAGTACCTCGTCCAGTGTGGAAATCAGGGATTCATTGGTTGCTTTCAGGGTTTCCATGTCCACGATGCCCCTCTCCGACTCCTTCGCGGTCTCGATCGTCGCCGTTTTCAGGGTCTGTGCGTTTTTCCGGAGCAGCTCGTTTGTCATATCCGTGACCTCACGCTGGGCCTTTGCCGCCTGGGAAGCATGCGTCACACCGAGTGCAAGCACCATCTGGCTTTTCCACAAAGGCACCGTATTTACCAGCGTGGACTGAATCTTCTCCGCCATCGTCGTGTCGTTTTCCTGAATCAGCCTAAGCTGCGGCGCTGTCTGGAGCGAAATCTGTCTGCTCAGCTCCAGATCATAGAGTTTCTTCTCAAAACGATTGCAAAGAGCATCCAGATCTCTTACCTCCTGCGCATCCTCAGGAAGCCCGGATGCGGACGCCCTCTTTGCCAGCGCCGGAATCTCCTCCGTTCTGACCTGCGCCAGTTTCTTCTTTCCTGCCAGAATGTACATGGACAGTTCTTTGAAATACGTCTTATTCAGTTCATACATCTTATCCAGCATCGCTGCGTCTTTCATAAGCTGAACCTGATGCCCTTCCAGCACACGGCAGATTCTGGACACGCTCGTCTCCGCTTTCGCATACTTCTCTTTCATGGCAGACAGCCTGTTCGTACTCCTTTTGAAAAAGCCAAATACGCCCTTCTCTTCTTCCGTGGCGTCAAAGCTCTTTAATTCTGTCACAACGCTCGTAAGGATGTCTCCCACTTCTCCCAGATCCTTCGTGCGCACGTTCTCCAGCGCCGCTTCCGAGAAATCCGCCATCTTTTTCTGCGCCCCGGCTCCATACTGGAGCATCATGCCGGAATTGTGAAGGTCGATCTGTTTTGAAAAATCCTCCACCATCTTTTTTTCCTCCTCCGACAGAATGGACTCTTCAAAAACCGGAGTCTCCGCCGGCTCCTTTCGCTGCTCCGCCACCGTCACGGGGGAATCCTCCTTTTCTGTCCCAAAGGGATCGAATGTCAATGTGGGAGTTTCCTGAAAATCTTTAAATTCTTCTTTCATATTTTTCCTTTTTACCTCTCATCTCTATCTTCTGTTTTCTGCTTCTTTGTTTCGATTGGCGGAAAAATCCGTTCCTGTCAGACCTTCCTGGGCAAGCATGGTCTGTAAAACAGAAATATCAGAAGAAATATCCCACGCCTTGTCCTGATAAAAGCTGTCCAGCAGGTTTTCAAACGCCTGGTTGATCGTATCCAGCGTTCCCTCGATCTCCTGTCTGGCGGAAAGAATATTGCCGCTTTGTACCGGCTGGGCCGCCAGATCGCTGTAGGCTTCCAGAAGCTTCACCGTCGTAGGCAGATAATACCCCATAAATTTATGCAGTTCCTCCACAAGCTGCGGCTCTTCTTCCACTTTCTGGAAAATCTTCTGCACGATCTGCTCGATACAAAGAACCTTCTTCGAAATTTCCTCACCGGAAATCGCATCCCTGCACGTTCTGATCTTCTGAATGTATGCTTCTCCTTCTTCTACGACCTTCCTGGCCTCCTCCGGCAGAAGCTGCTCCTCTTTTCTGCTCTCGATTTCCATTCTCTGCCGCTCCTCAAGCTGCGCCTGCGCCGCCAGATACAGATCATACGCCTCATTGCTCACCATCAGGCAGGTTTCCTTCTTATCCAGATGACCCTCCAGAAACATCCGTCTGCCGATCATATCCTTGACATCCCTTCGCACATAATCCTCCGTTTTTCCCACGGACCCCGCCAGCTCGCGGATGGAACAATACGGCCTGCTTCTGAAATTTCCTATGTAAGCCTGGAATCTTTTCGCCCGTCTTAGAAGCTTCGTCCCGATGGAACCCATCACACCTCCGGCAACCGTAAACGGAAGAAATGCGGCTGCCACTTTCAGCGGTACTAAAAAGTCTCCAAGTACTCCCACCATCAAAAGGATAAGCATACTGATTCCCAGTCCTCCGGCCAGCGTATAGCCGCTGGCGGACAACGCCAGACCACCCACTGTCAGTCCCGTCGTGCTTCTAAACAATCCAGAGCGTCGGTAAGGCGTGGCGGGAACCGTCTCTTTCTTCCCTCCTGTAAAATCTTTTCTCTTTCTGTCTGCCGCACTCAGTCTTTCCCCCGCCTGTGTGAGTCCCTGACTGACTCCCTCTATTGCAGAGTTCACGGTTCGATTGATTGTCTGGTTGATGGTATCGTTTAATTTTCGAAAATCCTTCGTGTCTACGGCTGACTGCACCAGATTTCTGATATCCTTCCCAAGATTTGACCAGTCGTGATTTGTCATTGCCTGTTTTCTCACCTCTTATCCCTGTATTTCATATATTTTTATTATGACTTTTGACCCTGATATTTTATTATAACTCTCTTATGATGAAACTACAACGAACTTTTTTCTTAAAAATCACTTGATTTTCTCATTTTCGTGGTATACTATACCTATATACATAGTTTCAAAAACTATATAAAATATTTTTAATTTCTACTTTTCATGAAATATATTCTCTGTTTTCAGAAAGGAGCTGTATGTTATGGCAAAAATGAAAAACACGGTTTCAAAAAAACTCAAAGACCCCGGCAGTGCAATCACGCACTTCATCGGCATGATGATGGCGCTTTTTTCGGCAACGCCGCTTTTGATCAAGGCTGCCGGAAAGCCGGACCGGATTCATCTGGTCTCTCTTGCAGTCTTTATCCTCAGTATGGTGCTTCTCTATACCGCCAGCACGATTTACCATTCCCTCGACCTTACAGAGCGCGCCAACCGGATTCTGCGCAAGCTCGACCATATGATGATTTTCATCCTGATCGCAGGCACATACACCCCCGTCTGCCTGGTCGTCCTGAATAACCGGACGGGATATTTTCTGTGCGCGCTCGTATGGGCCATCGCCCTTGCCGGCATCATTGTCAAAGCTTTCTGGATTACCTGCCCGAAATGGTTTTCCTCCGTACTCTATATCGGTATGGGCTGGGTGTGCGTCCTGGCATTTACCCAGATTGTAAACGCACTCTCCCCCGCCGCCTTCGGATGGCTTCTGGCGGGCGGCATTATCTATACCATTGGCGGAGTCATCTATGCGCTGAAGCTGCCACTTTTCAATTCCATGCACCCCTTTTTTGGCTCGCACGAAATCTTTCACCTGTTCGTCATGGGCGGGAGCGTATGTCATTTCATCCTGATGTACGTGTTTGTGGCCGGAATGCCCCTTCCCTGAGACACGCATATGACAACAGCCTGAAACGAAGCGTTCTTACTCCGTTTCAGGCTGTTTTTTGTACTGGAAAACCTATTCTGTCAATGGGTCCAGATACGTGATAAACACGTTTCCGGCCTCCTCGAACATGGCCGTGCTGTCCTGCAATCCGGCATAGGTAAGCTCCGTATCTCCCTTTTTCAGAAGCCTTGTATTATATTCATCGTAGCCGCCGATAATCACGGCTCCCTCCTTCGTCTTAGCAAGCACCGGCGTCCCCGCACTCACGAAATACAGAACCTGTTCCAGTGTGCATCCCGTAAGATCGAGCACCTTCTGTTCCATGTTCGCCTGTATCGCATCCACATCCAGGCTGTACTCCAGGAAGGCTGCCGGAAATGTCTTTACATCCAGATCGAGCTTCGTCTGCTTATTTCCTCTCTCCCATACCATCTGCTGACTGCCGTCTACGACAACCCCCAGCGCCTCATCCGCCCTGCGGATTGCCTGATTTGCCGAACGGTAGATTCCTTCCAGTGATCCTTTTGCATAGACATAATAGACGTCCTTTGATTTCTCCTTCGGTTCCAGAATGATCTCCTTCGACCCCTCGTAAATCTGCTGGCGGCACCGCACTACCTGCGGCTGCTTCGTAGTCTTTAAAGCCGTCCCGACTTTCAGGATATGGATTTCTTCCTTGCGCTGGGAATTCATCGTCGTCAGCCCAAAGCCCGACTCTTTGTCTGCTGAACTGCCGACAATGTGTTCCTCCTCCATCTCCTCATATCCGCCCTCTGACGGGCGAATCCGCATAAGCGTCATCAGATTGTCCACAATGACGGCTCCCGAAACATAACCTCCCTGCGGCGTGTAATCCTTTACGGTCTCTCCTGCCTGATTTATGATCAACACCCGGTTCATCGGAAAAATCTCATATCCTGTATGGCTCCTGTCGATGTCTCCCGCATCCGCCAGGCCATAAGCCAGATCTTCCCCGATGAATCCCAGGAATTTCAGCTTCTGTTCCTCTCCACAGGTAATTTCCCTCGTGCTCCGGTTTTCCAGGTCCATAACCGTAATCGAAGTACATGCAAAAGCATCGCTGCCGTTCATCCATGCAAACTGCCTGCCGGACGCCGAAGAGCCATAACCCTCCTGCATCAGGCCGGAGGCGATCTTGTCCACCTGACGCGTCTCGATGTTAATGGCATAAGCCTCTTCATTCACCAGAAGGCAGAATCCCTTTCCGTCCTCCGTCACATAGGCCATGGACCGTACATCCTCTTTCAACAGTGAAAACGCCTGGTTCGTCTCCACAAAAAGGCACTCCGACACGACAGAGCCAGGCGCGTCATAATAATAGACCGCCACGCCGGACTCTCCCTCATGAATTCCCCGGTTCATATAACCACATACCAGAAAATACATGTTCCCCTGTTCATCCATATTTACAATACGAATATCATTTCGATTGTACATATCTCTGGAATCTGAATTTTGTTCCTGCGGAAAACTAAATACCTGAACCAGCTTATTTCCATTCACGTCGTAGCACCACAGAGCGCCCTCCCGGACAAACGCAAAGAAATTATTTCCCTTATCATTTTTATAAGTAACATTCCGGTCTGTAATGCCAAGAATCACTCCTTTCTCACTTAAGACCTGCCCCTCCGGATTAAAAATCTCACTGGTATCTCTCTCAAAATCCAGCAAAAGGATTCTCTCTTCCGTATAACGCATCCGATAATATTCGGACACCCGGTACAGCTCTACCTGATTCTCCTCCCCTGCCGCAGAGATCATATAGTCCATCACGATCGTAGCCGTATTCTCGTTCAGCTCCCGGATACTTGGCGTCGGCTTATAGTAGACCTGCGGATTCAGCCCTTTCCAGACCATCTGCGCCGTACTGCTGTGGATGTCCACATGGGCAAAAGATGAGTTATCCGCCTCCGTATCCGGCTCCACAAACTCCTCAATGTTCAGATCATTTCCATTCAGGCAGTTCTGGTAAAATCCCAGGACAAAATTAACGTAAGCATCTGCGTTCAGCCCATCCTCACGGATAATGCGTGTATAATAATAAAGATCACGGTTTCCGGCAGTCACTACAATCTTCAGCATATATTCCGTATTGATCAGAATCTTATTTTGCAGTTCAAGCGTCGCCGTCACATAATTTTCGTCCTCGCGGATCTTCGTCACCTTTGTATTTTCCATCGAGGTTTCCCCGTCTATGGTCAGAACCTCGAAGCTGATTCCATTGATTTTTTTCTGAAACGGCTGAATCTGTATGGTGACCGTCCGTTCGCTGTCGATCGGCGTCAATGCGTCGCGCATTGCCGTCACGTCCATTTCTTTTGCATAGCCATGCAGACTGTTGACCTGCGTCTCCCCTTGCAGCATATAGACCAGCGGAAAAGAAGCCGCGTTCATTTCCTGCGTGGTATCCGGCGTTCCCCGGTTGATGAACCTCCCGATTGCAAAGACTGCCGCAAAAAATACAAGCAGCAGCGTAACTACCCTTACGATTATTTTTTTTACCATTCTTTCGTGCCTCCCCTTATGGCTCTAACAGCCTGCCCAGCAATGGATCTACCCCCAGAAAATCCTCACACCGGCCAAGCTTCTTATTTTCCTTTTTGTCCCCCGTTTTTACTGCGCGAATCAAAATATTTTTCGGCGTATGCTCCATATCAATAAACTCCAGGATCTGTACCTGGTATCCCTGCTCCTCCAGGCGCCCCGCCCGAAGTGCGTCCGTGACCAGAGCCGCCATCCTCTCCCGGATCAGTCCGTATTTCAAGACCGGCTCCAGAATCTCACTGTGCATCTGTCCGTTCAGCTCATGCTGGCAGCATGGGACAGACAGAATAACCTTCGCCCCCCATTTCACTGCCTTTTCCAGCGCATAGTCCGTCGCTGTGTCGCAGGCGTGTAAGGTAACCACCATATCCACCTGTTCGGCGCCCTCATACGAAGCAATATCGCCCGTAAGAAACGTCAGCTTCTCATAGCCGTATTTTTCCGCCAATGCGCTACAGTGTGAAATAACGTCCTCTTTCAGGTCCAGTCCGATCACCCGGATATCCAGCCCTCTTTGCACCTTGAGATAATAGTACATGGCAAAAGTAAGATAGGACTTTCCGCACCCGAAATCCACGATCGTGACTTCCCTCTTCCCGTCAAGTTTCGGACGGATGTCCTCAATAAATTCCAAAAAACGGTTGATCTGACGAAATTTATCATATCGGGCCTTTATCACCTTTCCCTCCGGCGTCATGACTCCCAGATCGATCAGGAAGGGAACCGGAACGCCCTCCTTAAGAATATACTGCTTCTTTCGATTGTGAGACAGGTTCACCGCCTGTCCCTCTTCCCGGCGCTGTTTTCTCTTTATCGTCACATTTCCTTTTTTCCCCGACAGCACAGAGATATGTTCCTTCGTGGTGACCATCTGCATCTGCTTAAAATCCTCTTTCAGATACCGGCCCGCACGCTGTATCATCTCTTCCTTCTCATAATTCTGATGTATCTCCTGCTTTCCCTTTTGCTTCGACGCCTGAAAAAGAACCCTTCCCTTCTGCTCTATGGGACGTATCTTAATCTTCTGAATCCCTTCTTTATATCTGGCTCCGCTAAATACAATCTGTACCAGATTTTCGTTCAGGCATTCTTCTAAAACTTTCTGTAGTTTGTCCATGTTATCTCTGCCAATCTCCCCTGGTTACCCTGAATTTATTATTAATGCTATTTTAAATGCTTTGTGCGAAAACCACAACCCACAATTTATATTTTTGTTTTCCGGTTCCTCCCTCCCGAAAAAAGAAATGACTCAGGCGTTCTTTCTTTTTTCGGGAGATTCAGACACACATTCATTGCAGGCGCAGGGTTCTACCTCCATCCGCGGCAGTTTCTGTGACGGCATCTCCTGCGGTGCATCTCCTGAAACAGCAGCACGTCGATCATATCTCCCAGCCAGTTTTTTCTCGGCGGATACCGTCTCCTGGTTTCCCGGTTCATAGCCAGAACCTCATCCTTATCCCCCTCTTCCGGAAGCTCATATCTGTCCTTTACCCTGTCATAAATGTTATTCCGGATTCTTCCCATCATGACTCGATCCGGATATTCGTCAAACATAACGCTTCCATCATATTCCATCTTGTCGCACTCTTCTTCTACATAAGGAAGAATCTCCTTCGCTGCATCCGGATACATTTCTTTGAGCTTCTGCATATCCCGTTCACTCTCCATCTCCTGCCAAAGTATCTGCGGATATCCCGGCATCTGATAATACGGCATCTGCGGCGCTGTCCCATACTCCGGCATCCGCGGCATTGCACGGTTTCTCTCCGGCTGCATCCTGTCTGGCCATGCCCCGTATTCCGGCTGGGGCTGCGGCTGCATTTCCATTCCATAATCCGGCTGTCCTGCCTGCATTCCCGGCGCATACCCCACCATGTCTCCCATCTGCGCTCCGGGCAAATAGCCCATCTGCCCTTTCGTGTTATACTCTGCTTCCTGACGCCTCATCGGACAATTCAGACATCTGTAGCATCCCTGATAATTCATATGATTCTTTCCCTCACAGGCATTTTACTATATCATATGAAGAAAATTCCCGGAGTGTGCCAGAATGAGCGAAAAATCACTTCCCATTATCCTGAAAAAATGCTATGATATAAATAATGTTGTATAGGAGGATTGGCATGAACGGCAAGAAAAAAATAAAATTTAGCGGCAAGCTCAAATCCTACATGCAGTGGCCGCTGATTATGACAATTTTTCTGATTATCATGAATATTCTGGTGTACTGCGTAAATCTGAAAGCCGGGCTGGTGGTATCTGTATTCAGCGTTATTTATCTCATCATCGCTCTGTTTCTTATGCTTCACTTTAAGCCTAATATTATGAATGAAATGATTTACTTTGCCACCCAGTATGGACAGGTACAGAAAAAACTGTTAGAGGAATTCGAAATCCCCTACGCACTTCTCGACCCGGACGGAAAGCTGGTCTGGATGAATTATGAGTTTGCAAGAATCACGGGAAAAGACAGAAACTATCATAAAAATATCCAGTACCTGTTTCCGGAGATTGATTCCCCGGTCCTGCCCTCCAAAAGAAACCAGAATGCCATCGATCTGGCTTTCGGCGGACGGGATTATCATGTGCAGCTCCGCAAAATATCGGTCGAGATTCTGGACGAGTCTGTGGACATTATCGAAATCCCGCGGGAAAGCAGCTATCTGATTGCCCTGTATCTTTTCGATACCACGGATTTAAATGAAGCGATCCGTGAAAATCAGGAACAGAAAATGGCAGCCGGACTGATTTACCTTGATAATTATGACGAGGCTCTGGACAGTGTAGAGGAGGTGCGCCGCTCCCTTCTGGTGGCTCTGATCGACCGGAAAATCACAAAATATATTTCCAGTCTGGACGGCGTGGTAAAAAAGATTGAAAAAGATAAATATTTTATTGCGCTGAAATATAAAAGCTTAAGGGAATTGCAGGAATGCCGCTTCTCCCTTCTGGAAGAAGTAAAAACGGTAAACATCGGAAACGACATGAGCGTGACTTTAAGTATCGGCATCGGCGTCAACGGAAACGGTTATCTCCAGAACTGTGAGTTTGCAAGAATCGCCATTGAGATGGCTCTCGGACGGGGCGGCGACCAGGCTGTTGTCAAGGATAATGAAAGCATTTCTTATTACGGCGGCAAATCCCAGCAGATGGAAAAGGGAACCCGTGTGAAAGCCCGTGTAAAGGCGCAGGCGCTGCGGGAATTTATTGGCGCCAAAGAAAAAGTCGTTATCATGGGGCACCAGATTACGGACATTGATTCTTTCGGCGCTTCCATTGGTGTGTACTGTGCCGCCAAGATGCTGAATAAGCATGCGCATATTGTACTGGGCGATATCAACAGCTCCATCCGTCCCTGGATGAATCTGTTTCTGGATAATCCGGACTATGAAAAGGACATGTTTATTACCCATGCCGAGGCGGAATCCATCGTGGGCAACGATACCGTTGTCGTCGTGGTGGATACGAACCGTCCGAATATGACGGAATGTGAATCCCTGCTCCATAAGACGAAAACCATCGTCGTGCTCGACCACCACAGGCAAAGCAGCGAAGTCATCAAAAATGCCGTGCTCTCTTACATTGAACCCTACGCATCCTCGGCCTGTGAGATGATTGCAGAGATTCTTCAGTATTTCTCGGATAATGTGAAGCTGAAAAGCCGGGAGGCGGACTGCATTTATGCAGGTATTATCATCGACACCAATAATTTTGTTACCAAAACCGGCGTGCGTACCTTTGAAGCCGCCGCTTTCCTGCGCCGCTGCGGCGCGGACGTAACCCGCGTAAGAAAAATGTTCCGAAACGATATGATTTCTTACAAAGCGAGAGCTGAAGCTGTCCGCCATGCAGAGGTTTTTATGGACTGCTACGCCATCAGTATCTGCCCGCCTCTAAAGGGTCTGGAAAGCCCTACCGTCGTAGGCGCACAGGCGGCAAACGAACTTTTGAATATCATCGGAATCAAGGCGTCCTTTGTCATGACGGAATTCAAGGGCCGAATCTATATCAGCGCCCGCGCCATTGATGAAGTAAATGTACAGATTATTATGGAGCGCATGGGCGGCGGCGGCCATCTGAACATTGCCGGCGCTCAGCTTGACGGCGTATCACTTGAGGACGCACGGCAGAAACTAAAAGATACTTTGGTAAAAATGTCAGAAGAAGGAGCTATTTAATATGCCAGAAGAAACTGGCGGAATGGAGGAACATATGAAAGTAATTTTAATAGAAGATGTAAAATCCCTCGGCAAAAAGGGAGACCTTGTAAATGTCAGTGACGGATACGCGAGAAACGCGCTGTTTCCAAAAAAACTCGCGCTGGAAGCCACCACAAAAAATATCAACGACCTGAAGCTCCAGAAAGCGCATCAGGAAAAAGTAGCAAAAGAGAATCTGGACCATGCAAAGGCTTTTGCCGCTGAAATTGCCACAAAGCAGGTAGAAGTATCCATCAAAGTCGGCGAGGGCGGCAAAACGTTCGGCTCCGTTTCCTCAAAGGAAATCGCTGAAGCCGCAAAAGCTCAGCTCGGCTACGATCTGGACAAAAAGAAAATTCAGCTTCCGACTCCAATCAAAGCTCTGGGAACAACAGCCGTAACCATCAAGCTGCATCCGAAGGTCAGTGCAGAACTGAAAGTTATCGTAAAAGAAGCGTAGGAGGCACTATGGAGGAAGCACTGATTAAACGGGTACTGCCCCACAGCGCAGAAGCCGAGCAGTCCGTAATCGGCTCCATGCTGATCGATCGCGAGGCGATTATGACCGCTTCTGAAATTATTGACAGCACCGATTTCTATCAACATCAGTACGGCGTCCTGTTCGATGCGATGCTGGAACTGTATAATGAGGGGAAACCCGTCGATCTGATCACGCTTCAGGACAGACTTCGGGAAAAAGACGTCCCTCCGGAAATCAGCAGCCTGGAATTCGCCAGGGATCTGCTGAATTCAGTGCCCACCTCGGCAAACGTGCGATACTACGCACAGATTGTAGAGGAGAAATCCACTTTACGCAAACTGATTAAAGTAAATGAGGATATTGCGAATATCTGCTATCTGGGCAAAGAACGGGTAGAAGATATTATGGAAGATACCGAAAAAAGAATTTTTAATCTTCTGCAAAAGAGGAACACAGGAGATTTCGTTCCAATTAAAGAAGTAGTCTTAAACGCTCTGGATAAAATCGAGCTGGCCTCAAAAAACAAGGGCAGCGTCACCGGCCTTGCTACCGGCTTTATAGATCTGGATTATAAGACGTCCGGTATGCAGCCCTCCGATCTGGTGCTGATCGCCGCCCGTCCTTCTATGGGTAAGACAGCGTTTGTACTGAATATCGCACAACATATGGCTTTTAAAAATGACGTCACCGTGGCTATTTTCAGTCTGGAAATGTCAAAAGAACAGCTCGTAAACCGACTGTTCGCCCTAGAATCAAAAGTAGACTCCCAGTCCATCCGAACGGGTAATCTGAGTGATGAGGACTGGGCAAAGCTGATCGAAGGCGCCGGAATCATCGGAAAATCAAACCTCATCATCGACGATACCCCTGGTATTTCTGTCAGCGAACTGCGTTCCAAGTGCAGAAAATATAAGCTGGAGCATAACCTGGGAATCATCATCATCGACTACTTACAGTTGATGACCGGGAATAAAAAATCCGATTCCCGCCAGCAGGAAATTTCCGATATTTCCCGTTCCCTCAAAGAAATCGCCCGTGAACTGAACGTGCCGGTCATTGCGCTCTCACAGCTCAGCCGCGCGGTCGAGCAGCGCCCGGATCACAGGCCCATGCTTTCGGACCTCCGAGAGTCAGGAGCCATCGAGCAGGATGCGGACGTCGTCATGTTCATCTACCGCGACGACTACTATAACAAAGACACCGAGAAAAAAAACATTGCGGAAATCATTATCGCCAAACAAAGAAACGGCCCCATCGGGACCGTCGAGTTAGTATGGCTTCCGAATTATACCAAATTCGCAAACATGCAAAAATAAGCCATGCAAAAAGCCGACAAAAGCACTTGTGCAAGCTTGCTTGCCAACAGGTGCTTTTTGTTGGTTTTTTATAGGGCGCAGCCCTACAGCGAGAAGCAGCGAAGCGGATTCGAGCCGCTTGGCTTATTTTAAAAAACGCTCTAAAATTCCTCAATAATCCAGCCCCACCGCCGGAACCGCCACATACACATAGGTCTTGTCCTCATTTGTATTGTAGTGTATGGCAATATTTACATTAAATTCCTCGTCTCCCTGTCTCTCACGATCTGAAATCCAGGGGGTATAGCCATAAATCGTATACAACTGCATCTCCCTGTTTTCCGAAACGATCCTTGCGTCCATCTCCGCAAGCAGGCTGTCCGCAAGCTCGTTTCTCTCTTCCAGTGACAATTTTCCTTCATAGGTTCCTATGATATTCGCCGAACTTCTGCTGACTTCCGCATAGGGCGCCAGTATTTTATCCAGCTTTTCCCGATACGCATAGGTATGCTCAATATCTCCCCTCATCGTAATTTTTATAATCATGTACTGCCTGGTCACGCCCTCCGCATTGGAAGTTAGAAAGCGCAGCTCCGTTCTGGCATTGCTTCCATTTTTCAACAGCCTCACTTCCTGGCGGTTTTCCCCGTCGCGTCGGGTAATCTCCATAGAATCTGTAATCCCAAGCTCCCCCGCGATTTTCTCTAAAAACGCTTCCCTTTCGGAATCCTGCAAATATCCTTTTTCATAGACTCCATAGTATTCCACCACACCCGTCTGTTCCTGTCCGCCCACTCTGGCAAATACTTCCGTCACCCTCTTTTCTCCCTGCACATGCCCCTGCACCATCTGACCTGCCGCCAGAATCCAAAGCATAAACAAAGCAATTAGCCATCGTTTTTTTACCATAAAAAATCCCTCCATATCCGGTTATCAAAATTATTACCAGATGAAGGGATTTTATACTTTTCGATTTGTCAAATTCTATGAAACCCTACTATTTCAAAACCAGATTATTTGATTTGAAGGATTCTCCCCTGATCGATCTCATATACCGTATCGCACAAAATATCAATATCTTCTTTATTATGGCTTGCAAGCAAAATGATCTTATTTTCATTTTTTAAATCCGTAAGCAGTTTTCTCATATCCGCAACCCCCTGCTTATCCAGGCCATTCATTGGTTCATCTAAAATCAGAATCTCCGGATTCTCCATAATGGCCTGTGCAATTGCAAGACGCTGGCGCATACCCAGAGAGTACTTTCCTACCTTTTTCAAATTTCCGGCATCAAGTCCCACCTTTGCCATGACATTTCTGATATGCCCGGAGTCAAACTTATGATTTATCATATACAGGAGACGTAAGTTTTTTATTCCGCTACAGTTTTTTAAAAATGCCGGTTCCTCTATCAGAATCCCTGTATGCGGCAATATATCAAAATCCTTCTTCAATCTTTTTTCATCCAGGATGATTTCTCCCTGGTCAACCTTCAAAAATCCACAGATACATTTAAAAAGCACTGTTTTCCCACAGCCATTGTATCCTATAATCCCTACAACACTTCCACTTTTACATTTAAAAGTAACATTCTCCAAAACTTTATTTTCTTTAAAGCTTTTTGATATTCCATTTACCTCTAAGATCATTCTGTATTCTCTCAATCCTCTCTCTTATTCTTCATTATACCAGTCAAACTCACAAACTTTTATCTTAAACAAAATACCCAAAATTGTTGTTAAAGTCAGAAGGCTAAGAACAACGATAATCCGCTGTACACTGAGATATTTGGAAACAGCCGGAAAGTTTATCCATGACAGAGGCGAAAAAAAGATAAATTTTTGATATGAATTTGTCATATTTTCAACCACGGCTGGCAGTACCACTCCCAACATTGCAAGTAAAATTGCCATTGTCCGATTCACCCACAAGCTGACAAAAAACATAAAAATTCCTATAAAAGCGACACACAAAAACGAAATAACCATTGAAGCAGCCAATGCCTGTAATGGGGTATAATCATTGATAAAAGCGTAGGAAAACTGAAGCATATTTCCAAATTCACCGCCTGCATTTGTCAGAGACAATGTATACAAACCTTTTCCCCATTCCAAACGGTAAGCAGTTACATCCATCATAAGTAAGATGCTCATAAACAGATTCATAACTGTGTAAAAAAACGCTAATGCAAGAATAATACGTAACTGCTCCAACGCCCAGCGGATACGCCCAAGCCGCATCAAGCGATACATATTCCAATATTGCATACATGGAACGAACGAAAACAGATAAACCACTCCAAGCATAAACAAAAGTTGAAAATAAATACTGGACATCTGAAAAGGAAACAGAAAAGGGGTAATTTTGCACCCTATCTGTGTCGAAAACGCTCTTACAGGACTTAAAAAAGCAAAATGAATAAACAACATTAATATCAGAAGAACTCTTGTTTTTGTTGATAAAAGATATTCCTTAACCATAATACCGCCTCTTCAGTTTTATGAAAATAGCACTTCCAATGATTGCATAAGCAACCATACTAATCCCCACGGAATACAAAAATGACAAAACATCATTCGAAAACACTTTATAATTGAAGCCAAAGATACAATAAAGATTCATCATTGGATTATCATTTCCAATCATAAGCCCAAAAGTATAAATGAAATATGCTCCCATAACAGGAATTGACAGTGTTAACAGTTTATTAGGCAGGCAAATGGAAAAAAATGCTGCAAGCAGGGAAAGAATCCCATTCAGCAGCCCCATTTCCAGGCCACAAAGAAAATAAAAAGTGAAATGCTTTCCCTCCTGAAGGAGATATCCAAATTTAATAAAGTCAACATTGGTCAGATCTCCACCTGCACTTGTCGTTATCCAGGGCAAAAAGCGGCTCAACATGCCTGCATAGAGCACAGTACTCCCCAACATAACCAGACAGGAGGAAATTAAAACCGTTACAATCTTAGAAAAAACGTATTCCCGAAAACCTCCCCTGCTAATCATCAGATAGTGATAACGAAACTCAAAATCCTCGCAAAAACTACATGCAAACGGAACAGCACAAAAAATATAGCACAGAATAGAGGGCAGTCCATAGAAAGCTGCATTTACAATATAAAATACACTTACCTCATACTGAAACCCCGAATAAGGAATCACGCACAAAAGTATCTGCATTCCCAGTATGCTCAGCCACAGATTCGGGGATGTCAATAAACGATACATGTCCGCTTTTAAATACGATGCGATTCTCCTTGCCATTTATAATAATTCCTTTCCGGAAACCGCATCTATCAGCGTTTGAATTTCCTGGGTTTGCTGCCCCTCATTTCCTTTGTATTCTACTTTCATTTTAATCACCCATGCGGGTTTCATACTATAAGTTCCTCTTTTTTCTTCTGCTGCCAGATAAACCAAATCTGCACTGTTCACCTGATAGACAGCGTCAGAGATAACCATACTATACTTATAGTATAAATGATCCATCACCGTTTCAAAATCTGTCAACGAAACCTTTTCAAAATTCTTATCCCAATCCATGATTCCGGTAATTTGTATCATTTCTATTCCTCTGGATGAAAACAGAACCTGTATTTGCGCATTGATATCCTCGAATTTCTGAAAAACTTCTGAAATTGGCGCATAAAGAGGTATTCCCTGCTCCTCCTGCTTTATGATAAAATAGTAGCATTCATCTTCCTCAGACCAGCTCTCTTTATATTGTGAGGGGTCTTCTTTTCCATCCAAATCTATCGCAAATTCCTGTTCAGATAAAGTAGAAAAATCTAGGGAATAACATTTATATTTTCTGGAATGTGTCTGTACTCCCAGATTCTCAAGTACCTCCATAATTGTTTCAAACGCAGTGTCCCGATTCATGAATGAAAGATCCCGATTTTGATCATATTCATCCGCGTTATATCCCTCTCCTTGTTCCAACCGAAAAGCCTGCATGATATACGCAGAAAATGGCTTACTATAAGAAAAAGACCTGGAAGAATACAAAAAGCTCTCCCCCCCTTCACCGCGAAGGTATATGTATGGCTCCTCTCCACTCATATCAACATCTTCTATCTCCGTATTGATACCGGAAAAGAACAGATCACGGGCTTTGTCCGGATCAACATTTTGTATTCGGACACCCTGTACACATTGAGGCTTTTTTAAATACTCCACACTTGCAGTTACCTTCAAATCGCACGAAAAATTTTCATCGTACATTTTATGGAATTCTGTTGGAATCGACACTTCTTCCTCCTCTGTATATGTTTCACTGGAAATCCCCTCTTCTGTGGAAACCTCCTGCGGTGCCGGAGACATTTCTTCAAAAGGTTCGTATGCGCCGGAACAGCCTGTAAAAATGGCAGACAGAGATAAAAGCCAAATAACAAATAATATTTTTTTCATAAAAATCCTTTCGTTATCCAGACGATTTCAAAACTGCAACGAGGTATCACTGTTTGAAATCGCCTTTTGAGTTTGTATTTATGGTGTATATCTGCCTTTCACAATCGTTTTTCCTCCATCATATGTACGCCCATATTCTCCTTTTAAATAATAATATATATCCGCAGGCGCATGATAGCCATATGCACAGGAACGCTGTCTGCCTTCATATGAGTATAAATCAAAAGCTTTCGATTCTCTGCCCGTATTCAGCTGGTTTGATCGAACTCTAATCCATCCCGGACTTGTAAAATAAGTCGGTGTAACATAATAAGTTGCCTCATAAGCACTTGAAGATTTCATAGTCCGCTTAGAAATAGGATCGTTTTGTGATGAGACCGGAGCATTCAACACAAAAGTAAATTCTGTGGTAGCTGCAAAAGCACTTGTTCCGCTTATCATGATCATACACATAGCTGCCATTAACATTTTAGATACTCTTCTTTTCATTTTAACTTTCCTCCTTCGTTCTTACTGTTTAATACTTTTACTCCTGATTTTTTATTAATACATTTTGTCTGCATTCCTCCTTTTTATTTTATTTTATTTCATTCACTATTATAGTGTATTAAATTTAGTTATGTCAACATTTAAATACACTTTTGCAACAATATACTGGTTTTAATACTTTACACACTTGGAACACACTCGGAGCTGTTCAAAAAGTAGCATCTTAAGCACCACTGTTATACCTGTATTCTATTTTGATTATTTCCCACAAAAAATCCCTTCTCCGATTTCAAATCAGATGAAGGGATTTTATACTTTTCTTTTAATGTTTCCTCGTCGCCTCGATACGCACCAGCGCCCTGTGCAGCGCCATCTCCGCCCTTGCCAGATTAATGTTCGGATCCTGCATCTGCATTCGGCGTTCCGCGCGCACTTTTGCCTCCTCTGCACGCTTCAGGTCGATCTCCTCCGGCCACTCGGCCGCTTCCGCCATGATACTAATCTTCTCCGGCAGAATCTCTATAAAGCCATCATGAAGAGCCGCTGTTTTCTGACCGTCCTCCTCATGAATGGTAACAAGGCCAGGTTCCAGAATCATCGTCATCGGAATATGCCTTTTATAGATTCCGACCTCTCCCTCTGTCGTGTTCAGCTCGATCATCGATGCCTCTCCCTGGAAGAACACCCGGTCCGGGCACATAATCTCCAGGTCAAAATATTTGTCAGACGCCATCCCTGCACCTCCTATTTCATGCGTGCCGTCACATCATCAATACTGCCCGCATTCAGGAAATAGCTTTCCGGGATATCGTCATGCTTGCCATCCAGAATCTCCCGGAAGCCGCGGATCGTTTCAGACAGCGGTACATAGCGCCCTTCCATTCCCGTGAACTGGCCTGCCACGAAAAACGGCTGGGAAAGGAATCTCTGAATCTTTCTGGCACGGCTTACCACCAGCTTCTCCTCCTCGGAAAGCTCGTCCATACCAAGAATCGCAATGATATCCTGCAATTCCTTGTATTTCTGAAGAATCTCCTGCACCCCACGGGCTACTGCGTAATGCTCCTCGCCCACGATACGCGGGTCCAGGATACGTGATGTAGACTCCAGCGGATCTACCGCCGGATAAATTCCCAGCTCCACGATGGAACGGGAAAGCACCGTGGTCGCATCCAGATGCGCAAACGTCGTCGCAGGCGCCGGGTCTGTCAGGTCATCGGCAGGCACATAGACAGCCTGTACAGAAGTGATGGAACCATTTTTTGTAGAAGTGATTCGCTCCTGCAAAGCGCCCATCTCCGTCTGCAAAGTCGGCTGGTACCCAACCGCCGAAGGCATACGTCCCAGAAGTGCGGACACCTCGGAACCTGCCTGGGTAAAACGGAAAATATTATCAATGAAAAGCAGCACGTCCTTTCCGCCCTGATCACGGAAATACTCTGCCATCGTGAGTCCTGTCAGGCCCACCCGCATTCTGGCTCCGGGCGGTTCGTTCATCTGCCCGAATACCATCGTTGTCTTATTGATAACCCCGGATTCTGTCATTTCATGATAAAGGTCATTTCCCTCACGGGTACGTTCTCCTACGCCCGTAAATACAGAATATCCGCCGTGCTCCGTAGCGATATTTCGAATCAGCTCCTGAATCAGCACAGTCTTTCCTACTCCCGCGCCGCCAAAGAGTCCGATCTTACCGCCCTTCTGGTAAGGGCAGAGCAGGTCTACGACCTTAATACCCGTTTCCAGAATCTCTGTAGAGGTGGACTGCTCCTCAAAAGAGGGAGCCTTTCTGTGAATCGGAAGGTAGTCTACCCCCTTTGGTTTCTCTTTCTTATCAATGGGATCTCCTGTCACGTTAAAGATTCGTCCCAGCGTCTTTTCTCCCACCGGTACGCAGATCGGCGCCCCGGTAGCTGCTGCCTCCATGCCTCTTACCAGTCCATCGGTAGAACCCATGGCAATACAGCGCACTGTATCATCACCCAGATGCTGCGCCACCTCTACTACCAGCGTTCCTCCATCCTTCTGCTGAATGTGGATTGCCTCGTAAATGGCCGGCAGTCTGCCGCCGGTGAATTTAATATCCAACACGGCGCCAATGACCTGCGTGATTTTTCCTATATTTTGTTCTGCCATATCTTTACTCCTTTTCTCGCCCTCTAACTGATGGCTTCTGCTCCGGCAATGATCTCTGTCAGCTCCTGTGTAATCGAGCCCTGTCTTGCCCGGTTATACTGCAAAGCCAGCTTGTCAATCATCTCCTCCGCATTGCTGGTCGCAGAGTCCATTGCCTGCATCCTGGCGCCATTTTCACTGGCAGCCGCTTCCACCAGCGCGCCATAGAGAAGGCTGGTCAGATATTTCGGTATAATAATGTTCAGCACTTCCTCCTCCGATGGTTCATAATTCATCGGCGTCCTGGCCTCTTCCTGCGTCAGCTCCTGCTCGGAAAATTCCACCGGAAGCAGTTTGATCAGCTTTGGCTCATGTACCACGGTATTTTTAAAGGATGTATAGGCAAGATAGATCTCTCCTACGCGGTCCTTCGTAAAATCCTCCAGAACCTTCTGCCCGATCTCCTTTGCGTCAGAAAACAGAGGGGCATTGATTACATCGCTATAATCCTGAGAAACCTGATAGCCCTGCCGTTCCAGTGTTTCTCTTCCCTTTCTTCCGATCACATACAGAAGAACATCCTCTTTTTTCAGGTCACTTGCGGTAATGAGCTTCGTCACATTGGAATTATAGCCTCCCGCCAGTCCCCTGTTTGAGGTAATGACGATGACTGCTTTCTTTTCGGACGCGCCGGGCTTCAGATACGGATGATCGATATTTCCGGAACGTGCCAGCATAGACGTCACCGTGTTATACATATACTGAAAATAGGGCCTGGAATTTTCCGCCTTCTCTTTTGTTTTCTGAAGCTTCACAGTCGATACCAGCTTCATCGCCTTAGTGATCTGGCTCGTACTGGTAATACTGCTCTTTCGTCTCTGAATGTCTCTCATAGAAGCCATTGCTTTTCACCCCTCTTCTACTTTTCAAATGACGCTTTACATTCCTTGATTGCTTTCTGAAGGGTTTCTTCCATCTCCTCCGCAAGAACCTGCGAGGTGCGGATGGATTCCGGAATCTCCGGATATTTGGTCTTAATATACTCAAAAAGCTGCTGTTCAAACTCCAGAATCTTCGCAGTCGGAATATCCAGCAAAAACTTCTTCGTGGCGGCATACAGAATGATAACCTGGAACTCTACCGCCATCGGCCGATACTGCGGCTGCTTTAAGACTTCTTTCAGTCTTTCTCCCTGCGCCAGCTTTTCCTTCGTGTCCGCATCCAGCTCCGAACCAAACTGAGAGAAGGCGGCCAGCTCACGGTACTGCGCCAGCTCCACACGAATCGGCGCTGCGATCTTCTTCATCGCCTTGATCTGCGCCGCACCGCCTACTCGCGATACGGAAAGTCCCGCATTTACCGCCGGACGGAATCCCGCATTAAACATTTCTGTTTCCAGATAAATCTGTCCGTCTGTGATGGAAATGACGTTCGTCGGAATGTAAGCCGACACGTCCCCTGCCTGTGTCTCAATAATCGGCAGCGCCGTTAAAGAACCGCCGCCCAATTCATCCGAAAGCCTTGCCGCACGCTCCAGAAGCCTGGAATGCAGATAGAAAACGTCTCCCGGATATGCCTCACGTCCTGGCGGACGTTTCAGCAGCAGAGACAGGGTACGATAAGCCGCCGCATGTTTCGACAGGTCATCGTAGATCACCAGTACGTCCTTCCCCTGCTCCATCCATTCCTCTCCGATTGCACAGCCTGCATACGGTGCAATATACTGAAGCGGAGCCAGCTCACTGGCTGTGGAAGCCACGACTGTGGTATAATCCATAGCTCCGTATTCGGTCAATGTCTTTACAATACCTGCTACTGTCGACGCCTTCTGGCCGATTGCCACATAAATACAGTAAACACCCTGTCCCTTCTGGTTAATAATGGTGTCAACGGCAATCGCCGTTTTTCCAGTCTGCCTGTCCCCGATGATCAGCTCACGCTGTCCCCGTCCGATCGGCACCATCGAATCAATCGCTTTGATACCGGTCTGAAGCGGAGTGTCCACGGATTTCCTCGTGATAACGCCGGGAGCTACTCTTTCGATTTTTCTGTACTTTTCTGCATGGACGGGTCCCTTTCCATCAATCGGCATACCCAGCGCATTGACTACCCTGCCAAGCATCCCGTCACCGACAGGAACCTCCACCACGGCGCCGGTCGTCTTTACCGTGTCACCCTCGCTGATGGCGGATGTGTCACCCAGAAGTACCGCACCTACATTATCCTCCTCCAGATTCAGCACCATGCCATGTACCTCTCCCGGAAATTCCAGAAGTTCTCCCTGCATGGCATTCTCAAGCCCGTGGATTCTGGCAATACCGTCCGCTACCTGAATGACGGTTCCCACATCTGCCACGGAAACCTGGGAAGAATACCTTTTTATCTGCTCCTTAATAACAGAGCTTATTTCCTCTGGTCTCAAATTCATGAGGCTCTTTCACCTTCTTTCCCTTCCTCTAACGAAATTTTTAAAAGCCGGCTGGTAAGCTGTTCCAGCTTATATTTCAGGCTGCCGTCCACCACACGGTCCCCAATGCGGATCACAAGTCCTCCAATCAGACTTTTCTCCACCTGCCATGTAATTTCCAGCGTCTTATAATCTGTGGTCGCCAGAAGCTTTTCATAAATGTTCTTCTTCTGGCTTTCCCGCAGCTCTATGGCTGATTTCACTGTCACGACGCCGATTTTTTTGTATTCCTTCATTCGTGCCGCCAGATAATCAAAGATGGACGGAAGTTCTTTAAAACGCCCTTTTTCGACAATTACCGTAAAAAATCCCGTCACATCGTCAGAGACCCGCCCTTTTAAGCAGTCCTCAATGAAATGTACTTTCTCTTCCCGGATGATTTTCGGATGTTCCATCAGCGCTGCCAGCTCCGGGTTCTCTTCCAGAGCCTTCCTCACTGCCGCAATCTCCTCCATCACCTGATCTATACGGCCTTCTTCCACGGCTATCTGGAAAAGCGCCTCTCCATATACCTTTGACGCTAACTTAGCCATGTCTCATCACCTATCTCTTTCAGCGTTTCTTCTACCAGGCTGTCCTGGATTTTCGCATCCACCGTCTGAGCCACGATCTTTTGCGCCATCAGGGACGCCACCTGAATCATTTCCTTTTTCATATCGTCCGCAGCAGCCTTCTTATCCAGCTCTATCTGACGGTTTGCCCTCTCTATAATTCTGGCCGCCTCTTCTTTGGCCTCTTCGATGATCTTTGTCTCATTCTGCAAAGCCTTCTGTCTGGCCTCGCTCAAAATGGCTTCCGCCTCTTTCTCGATTTCCCTGATTTTCCCATCGTAATCCGCTTTTAACGCGGCAGCAGCCTTCTTATCCTCCTCGGCATGATCAATGTCATCCTTTATCTTATCCTGACGCTTTTTCAGAAAATCCCTTGCAGGATTAAACAGCAGATAAGAAAGGAACGTACACATAACCAGCACAGAAATCATCAAAAGCACCGCGTCATGAATCAACTGAGGGTCCAGGTTGAACAATCGCTCCAAGAGTCCGCCTCCTCTCTAAATAGTGTATCTTTTCCCGTAACTGTTCTGAACAGTTACCTTTGCCCGCAGCTTCGCAACTTAAAGTTTTCCGATCAGCGGATTTGCAAACAAGAGAATAAAAGCGATTGCCAGTCCGTAAAGACCCGTCGTCTCCGCTACTGCCTGTCCGAGAAGCATGGTAGACATAATATCACCTTTCGCACCCGGATTTCTTCCCACTGCGCTCGCACCGTATCCTGCCGCGATACCCTGTCCGATACCAGGACCGATACCTGCGATCATCGCTAAACCTGCACCAATAGCAGAACATGCTAAAATTAATCCTTTGTCTGTCATCATGAAATTCCTCCTAAACTTTTTATTTTTTGTTTTTTGAACAATGAACGTAACTGTTCAGTACCTTCACAGTTCCGATGTAAAAATCCATGAAAATCGTCTTCGACGATGGGATTTTTGCACTCTTGAATCATGTTTTCACGGTCTCAGCAGCAAGTGCTTCGACCTGTTCTGAATAGTTACCAATAAACTTCTTATTCCGGAATCTTATCCGTAACATAAACCATCGTCAGCATACAGAATACATACGTCTGGATCGCTCCGGAAAAAATATCAAAATAGATATGCAGAAATCCCGGCCAGCCAATGGCAAAGCGGGACAGCAGCGTATAAATCAAAGACATCATAACCGTTCCAGACAGCACGTTTCCAAAAAGCCTCAAAGACAGAGAAAACGGAACCGCAATCTCGCCGATCAGATTGATCGGAAACAGGAAAGGCAGCGGCTTAAACAGCCCGGTAAATGCACCGACCTTGTTATACTTGATATTGTTATACTGAATGATCGCAAAAGTCATGATGCCAAGCGGCAGCGTAACGCCATAATCTGCCGTAGGCGCCCGGAGTCCAAACAGCCCTGATATATTACTGATAAAAATAAACAGAAAAATAGAGCCGATATAATTTAAAAACTTCCCGGCATTCTTTCCCATGCTTCCATATACCATCTTATCCAGGAACTCCACGATCAGCTCCACAACGTTCTGGAAACCGCCCGGAACTTCCTTCGCATGGCGCATCGTCCGGTTTGCCGCAACTGCAAACCCCAGAAGTACAAGCATAACTACCAGAATACTTACATGTGTCGTGGTAATCCAGAATTCCTGCCCAAACAGCCTGTATTTAAACAGCCCGTGTATCATAAAATCCACATCGCCGCCCGCAGCTAATAACACATTATCACCTCCCTTTTCGTCCTTTTTTTTGAATCAGCCTGTGTAAAAAGGGCTGAAAATAAGCGCCAAGTTTCAGTGTAAACAGTCCTGCAAAAATAGCAGCCGGATTTCCAAGCCTCAACAAATACGAAATTCCGAACAGAAGCAATATCATTCCCGTTCGAAACACCGACATTCTCTGCATATAGCCTTTTGCATCCGCCTCTGCCCGCATCAGGCACTGTTCAACGCTATAGTTCATGTGAAACGCCAAAATCAGTGAAAATATAACGCCAAGCGCCAGTCCTGATGTAAATTCCCACCTATCCGGAACAAACCAGATAAAAACAAGCCAGAATACTGTACCGAAAATCAGGATTCCCATGAAAAGTTCCTTTGCCACCGTGCTCAAATGCCTGATGGAATCTCTAATCACGCTTTTTTCCTCCTTCATTTCCCGCCATGCCCTTCAAAAGAATCCAGGTGTTTCTCCCTCCCGCCAGGATTCCCAGAATCAGCAGTACCAGCACTGTGTTCCAGCCAAACTTTCCGTCCAGCCAGGTTCCGATAAAGACGCATAAAACAACGGGAGCCAGCATACTGATGCCAACCTGCGTAATCAGCGCCAGGCCTTTCAGGACATCTTTGTCCAGTTTCATATGCCGCCTCCTTTCACAAAAACCTCAGCCCTATTTTACTTCATTTTCCAAAAATTGTCTAGCAGTTTATGAGGCTCCATCCGCTTTTTCAGTCCCCCAGATTTCCCTGATACATTCCAGAATGACAAGCAGGCTCAAAGGCCCGAGAATCACGCCCGACACGCCGAAAATATACAGTCCCGCATAGACCACCAGGGCAATGATGATAGGATAAACCCCCATTTTATCGCCCAAAAGCTTTGGTTCCAGATACTCCCTCGTTATGTTCGTCACCACAAAAACCGTAAAATATGCCGCCGCGTAAAAAAAATCCCCTCTTATTACGCAGATCAGCGCCCACGGGATAAAAACTGTCCCCGTGCCGATAAAGGGAAGCACATCTAAGAGCCCGATGAGAATCCCTACAAGAAGCGCATACGGATTTCCAATCATCCAAAGCCCCAGCACACAGATCGCCATGATGACAAGCATAATCAGCCCCTGCGCTTTCAGATACGCCCCTCCAAGTCTCCACAGGCGGTCAAAAATATTTACCATTCTCTGGTATCCCCTGCATCTCTGCAATTTTTCACGAATCGCGTCATAATCTTTCATAATCAAAAGAACCGCTATAAAAACCAGAAAAAAAACGCCCAGAATCTTCAGAAGTCCCATTGCATATTCCACGGAATGCTGTACGAGCCCCGGTACCGCATACTCCTGGATCTGCCGCTGCGCCCGGTTCATATTTTGTTCCAAAAACTGCATCATCTGCCTTCCGTCCACGCCAAAGGTACTCTCCGCCACATCGCAGCAGCATTGCGCCATATGATTTACCTGCTCTTTGTAATACTCCAGATGATGTACCACGCTGCGAATCTGTTCGCAAAGCTTCACTCCCAGAAACCATCCAGTAAATGCCACCGCCCCGGTTCCGACCAGAAGAATCACCAGCGTAATCATCCCTTTATTCACCGGAAGCTTCTTTTCCAACCGGCTCGCCAGAGGATAAATCCATCTCGCCAGAAGAAACGCCACAAAAAAAGGAGCTACCGCTGGCAGAAGATATTTCATCCCCAGATAAACTGCCAGGGTAATTCCCGTAATTCCCAAAATCTTTTTTGTCTTTTCTGTCATACCGATTTCCCCGTTCTTTTGATGAAAATTCCTGGAGTTAGTATGTACAAAGGACATCGTCTTATACATTCGAAAACAGATCAAAAAGCGCTCCCTTCGGCTCTGCTTCAAAACACATGTTTTTCGATGTGACGGGATGCGAAAACCCAAGCCGGAACGCCGCCAAAGCCACCGTTTCCGCCGCTTTTGCTCCCCCGCCGGAGTTATACTTTCTGTCCCCCGCAACCGGCATCCCGGCGCCTGCCATCTGAACGCGAATCTGATGATGGCGTCCGGTCAGAAGATCAATCTCTACAAGGGTATATTCCGACGCTTCTTTTCGAACACGATACACAAGCTCCGCTCTTTTTGCGCCTTTTGTCCCTTCCCTTACGATGGATGAAGTATTTGTCCTCCCGTCTTTCAGAAGATAATCCACAAGGCGCGCCTCTTTTTGTTCAGGTTTTCCACAAACTACGGCGAGATACTGCTTCTTCATTCTCCCATCTGTCATCTGGCGGCTTAAATGTGCGGCCGCTTCCTTCGTCTTTGCAAACACGATCACACCCTGTACCGGCTGATCGAGACGGTGCACCAGGGCAATGTAGGGGTTGTTTTCCTTTTCCTTTCGATAATTTCTCAGAACGCTTACCATGTCCTTTGCTCCAATTTTTGCACTCTGTACCGGAACACCTGCCGGTTTTCTGCAAACCATCAGTTGATGATCTTCATATAAAATATCAATCTCCATCATGGAACTCCTCTGCCTCCAAACTGATTCTGGCCTGAAACGGCCGGATATGTAGTCGCTTGCAGATGCCGTTTTCATACCACGGCATCCGCGGTTAGATATGGTTTGTTGATGATTAAGATTTTTCCTATTCCATGCTTCTTAAAAATTGCTGAATGGAATCAGCTCTTGCAGCCTTCTTATGCCATCCTTTCAAAACTGCCAGGTCGCGTTCACTCATGATACGCACCCGCAGATCGTCCGGCACTGCGCCCAGCTCTTCCAGCAGTTCCAGAATATCTTCTGCTTTTCCCTCTGCTTTTCCCTCTGCCCGTTCATCTTGCAGCATTTCCTCAAAGATCATAAACTTTTCCTCCATTTCCCGACTTTCCTTAATATTCCGGACGGATTTCTGAAGCTGCCTTACAAATTCATCTCCAAAATCTTCCTTGCATTCTTCTATGTCCGCCTTTAAAAATCGAAGAAAGTTCACCAGCTTTTTCGAAACTTCATTTTCATTTTTTCCGCAGGTGCTCAAGAAAATACTTCTACTTCCATCCTGCATATCAAGTCCCTGGCATTCCAGACAGCAAGTTTTAAACGTATAACAGTATTTTTCCTGCCCAAAAGGATCAAAATCGCAGATGAAAATCACATAAGTATCCGGAATCTCTGCATATGCCATCCCGCTCCGCAAAGTTTCCATGTCGATCTGCCCATGATAATACCTCGCTCTTCTCCCAAGCGCTGATTTTCTGACAGCCTGCATCTCGACGTTATAACGCGTATGGTTCGCATCCCGCGCATAAATATCGAGTCTGACGCCTCTGTATTCCGGATGGTATACCATGCTCTTTTCCCGGCTTACTGCCACCTTCTCAATCGGAAAGCCCAGAGTCATTTCCAAAAAATCCCGGCAGTTCTTTTCGTCACTCATCACTGCCCCAAACATGAAATTGTCTTTTAAGGTAAGCTCTTCCAGCTTTTTCTTACGTTGCATAATTTCCCTCCACTTTCGCAGAGGAATTCCACATAATTATTATAGTGCATCACGTTTCGTTTGTAAATCCATATTCTAAGAAAACTGCTCTTTAAAACTTGCCCTAAAACTTCCTCCACACCATCTTGTTCACCACGCCCGTATAACTCTGTATAATTTTCACAACCTTTGCAGATACATTCTCTTCCACATAATCCGGCACGGGAATTCCAAATTCCCCATTCCGGTTCATCTCTACCGCCGTTTCCACCGCCTGCAAAAGGCTGTCCCCATCGATTCCGGCCAAAACAAAACATGCCTTATCCAAAGCCTCAGGCCGCTCCGTGGAAGTGCGGATGCACACGGCCGGAAACGGATGCCCCACGGAAGTAAAAAAGCTGGACTCCTCCGGCAGCGTCCCGGAATCAGACACTACGGCAAACGCATTCATCTGCAAACAGTTATAATCATGAAAGCCCAGCGGCTCCTGGCGAATCACACGATCATCCAGCACAAACCCGGACTCCTCCAGCTTTTTGCGGGAACGGGGATGACAGGAATACAGAATGGGCATGTCATATTTCTCTGCCATCCGGTTGACAGCGGTAAACAATGACTGAAAATTTTTCTCCGTATCAATATTCTCCTCCCTGTGCGCGGATAAAAGAAGATACTTTCCCTTCTTAAGCCCAAGTCTCTCATGCACCTTCGACGCCTTTATTTTCTCCAGATTCTCATGCAGCACTTCCGCCATCGGGGAACCTGTCACAAAGGTTCGCTCTTTCGGCAGTCCGCAGTCCGCCAGATACCGGCGCGCATGTTCGGAATAGGCCATATTGACATCCGAAATAATATCCACGATCCTCCGGTTTGTCTCCTCCGGCAGACACTCATCCTTACAGCGGTTTCCAGCCTCCATGTGAAAAATCGGTATGTGAAGCCGCTTTGCCCCGATCACGGACAGGCAGCTATTCGTATCGCCAAGCACCAGAACGGCGTCCGGCTTTATCTCTGCCATCAGTTCATAAGACCTTGCAATGATATTTCCCATCGTCTCTCCCAGATCTTTGCCCACCGCGTCCAGATAGACCTCCGGGTCGTCCAGCTCCAGATCATGAAAAAACACGCCATTCAGGTTATAATCATAATTCTGCCCGGTATGTGCCAGAATGGTGTCAAAATATTTCCGGCACTTTTTAATCACTGCCGCCAGCCGGATGATTTCCGGCCTCGTCCCTACCACGATCAGCAGCTTTAATTTTCCATTCTTTTTAAAGGAAACCTTATTCTCCATGCTTACATTCCACCTTTTCAAAAAATGTATCCGGGCGCCCCGGATCAAACGTTTCATTTGCCCACATCACCGTAACCAGATTTTCCGTATCAGACAGATTGATGATGTTATGTGTATAGCCCGGCAGCATATGAATTGCCTCGACCTTATCCCCCGACACTTCAAATTCCATCACGGGATATGGCTGCCCATTCTCATCCCGGCCAATTTTTCGCTCCTGAATCAGCCCATGTCCCGACACCACGATAAAAAATTCCCACTTGCTGTTGTGCCAGTGTTCTCCCTTTGTAATTCCCGGTTTGGAAATATTAACCGAAAACTGCCCGCTTCCTCTGGTCTTTAAAAGCTCCGTAAAGCTGCCTCTCTCATCCACATTCATGCAAAGCGGAAAGCGAACCGCCTCCTTTGGAAGATAAGAAAGATAAGTAGAGTACAATTTTTTTGCAAAGGAGCCTTCCGGAATCTCCGGCATGACCAGCGTTTCCGGCTGGCGCTTAAAACTTTCCAGTAAATCCACGATCTCCCCCAGGGTAACCTTGTGCGTACCTGGCACATAACAGTAGCGCCCGCCAGCAGCATCGACCGGTTCCAGCCCCTCATATACGCAGCGGCGCTCCTTTCCCTCCAGCGAATCCAGCATCGCCTCAACCAGATCGTCAATATAAAGCAGTTCCAGCCCGGTATTTCTGTCATTGACCTGAATCGGCAGATCATTGGCAATCTGATGACAGAACGTAGCTACCACAGAATTATAATTCGGCCTGCACCATTTCCCGAAGAGGTTCGGAAAACGGTACACCAGAACCTTCGCCCCTGTTTCTTCTTCATAATGAAAAAACAGCTCTTCCCCCGCAAGCTTCGACTTCCCGTAATCCGACTGGCCATAACGCCCGATCAGGGTCGCCTGAATGGAGCTCGCCAGCATCACCGGACAGGTATTGTTCTGCTTCTTGAGCATGTCCAGAAGCACTGAAGAAAACCCGAAATTCCCGCTCATAAACTCCGACTGCTCTTTCGGGCGGTTCACGCCTGCCAGATGAAATACAAAGTCAGCCTTTTCACAAAATTCTTCCAGAAGGGCCGGATCTGTATCCATGTCATATTCATAAATATTCTCAATCTCAATACCGGGACGCGTCCGGTTTTTTCCTTCTTTGATGTTTCTGAGATTTGCGGTAAGATTCTTCCCCACAAACCCTTTCGCGCCTGTCACTAAAACTTTCATACCTTCTCCCTTTTCTCCAGTTCCTCCCGCACATAGTCGGCAGTCAGAATCTTTTTCACTGTCCCTTCCACATCCAGGCGGTTCGTGTTATGACTCGTGTATGCCTCGTCCGCCATCGTATGTACCTGCCCCTCGACAAAGAACTTATCATAATTCAGATCGCGTCCGTCTGCCGCTACCCGGTAGTATTTCCCCATGTCCTCGCTGCGCAGACGCTCCTCGCACGTCATCAGCGTTTCATACAGCTTCTCCCCGTGGCGGGTGCCGATGATGCTTGTCCCGGTATCGCCAAAAAGCTTCTGCACCGCCTTTGCCAGATCGCCGATCGTAGACGCATCCGCCTTCTGAATGAACAGGTCGCCCGGGTTCGCATGTTCAAACGCAAACTTCACCAGTTCCACCGCTTCGTCCAGATTCATGAGAAACCTGGTCATCTCCGGATTCGTGATGGTAATCGGATTCCCGGCTTTAATCTGTCCGACAAACAGCGGAATCACAGAACCTCTGCTGCACATGACGTTTCCATAACGGGTACAGCAGATGACCGTCTTCCCTCTCTCTGCGGCTACACGGGCATTTGCATAAACCACATGCTCCATCATGGCCTTCGAAATCCCCATCGCATTGATCGGGTAAGCCGCCTTATCGGTGGATAAGCACACCACCCGCCTGACCCCGGCGTCCATCGCCGCATGAAGCATATTGTCGGTGCCCTCCACGTTTGTCCGCACCGCCTCCATCGGAAAAAACTCACAGGACGGAACCTGCTTTAAGGCCGCCGCATGAAAGACATAATCCACGCCGTACATGGCGTCCTTGATGGACTGTGCGTTTCGGACGTCCCCGATATAGAACTTCACCTTATCCGCATACTCCGGGAGACGCGCCTGCAAGTCGTGGCGCATATCATCCTGTTTCTTTTCATCACGGGAAAAAATGCGGATTTCCCCGATGTCGGTCGTCAGAAAATGCTTTAACACCGTGTTTCCAAAAGAACCGGTTCCCCCGGTAATCATTAAAGTTGCTCCGTTAAATGCTGACATCTTTTTCTCTCCTATCTTTTTATTGTCTCTTAATGTAAAATTTCCTTTTTGATCTTCAAAAGCTCCATCCTTTTCGTTGACTTTATATCAAAATTCAGTTATAATTTTGATATAAAGGAGGTGTCGGCTATGCCAACGATTCGTTCCAGCGCTGATTTACGAAACAGCTACAATGAAATTTCCACTCTTTGCCATGACTACCCCGAACCTGTTTTTATCACCAAAAACGGAAAAGGCGATCTCGCTGTCATGAGCATTGAAGCATATGAACAGCTTATCGGAAAATTTGAACTATACGGACTGATTCAGGAAGGGCTTACTGATGTACAGGAGGGGAAAACCCGTCCATTTTCCGAAGCTGTCTCCGAGATAAGGAGCCGCCGGAAAAAATGACTTATCACATCCATATCACCCAAACTGCCGAAAGGGACTTAAACCGCGCCGCAGATTATATCGAATTTACCCTCAAAAATCCCCAGGCCGCCGATCATCTTCTGGATATTGCAGAAGAAAAAATCAATCATCTGGCGCAGTTCCCACAGAAATTTCCTCTTGTCGATGACAAGGTACTTGCGTCCTGGGGAATCCGCTTTACAAAGGTCAACCATTATCTTGCTTTCTATATCATTTCCGAAGAAGATGCACAGGTAACCATTCTGCGGTTTCTGTATATGCGGAGCAACTGGAAGAATATCCTGAAGTGTGGGATTTTGCTGCGGTAGCTTTTTCGCTTTCTTGCTTTTTTATTCCGTTAAACTTTTTATCATGCGGAATGCAACGCTGTTTTTACGGCCAAATTAATACGACGCATTACTGGGTTTATGATCCTTGAGAAGCCCAGAATAAATACAACGCACAAAACAGCATAAAGACAATCACTTTTTATATAATATAAATTTCCACGTAATAATGACATAATCATTCCCTGCGAAGCATATATTTCAAAAGAAATTACACCAAGCCACTTCGTCAGTTTACAGCAAACCGGAACCATCCCTGTCACACAGACAGTTAAAATAACAAAGCTGACGGATGAAATCATTTTGCAGAATATTCTTATTACCCCCCCCGTAATATTTGTGTTTCCTGCAATCAGAAAGGCGCCAAAACATACCGCCGCACTCAGAAAAATTTTTATATAATATTGTTTTTCAGATAAAACAGAATCTATTCTTTCCCGGTATTTATTCCATAATATCCCTAAAAGGAAACACCATACTGCTTCATACCAGGTTGTTGACAACCCCAGCGCTACACAGCCTGCAATATATAAAACTGTTCCCGCCGCTACCGCACACTCTTTATATTTCCCTGCAAATCGAAAGCTGACATAAAACAAGAGGTAAAATACCAATATTGTTTGCAGATACCATCCGTTCAAAATCACCGTTCCTCCAAAGAATAATGAAAGCAAAATCTCTGTCCATGCCATATCCTTTCCCATCAATAAGTTAAAGAGCACATAAATTCCTGTCCAGCAAAGACAAATGCAGTAAAAAGGCAATATTCGATTCTTCGGAAAATCCCTGATATATCCATCTCCTTTATTTTTATAAGAAGCCATTAATCCATACCCTGATATAAAAAAGAAAACAGACACCGATAAATATCCGAGCGCTGTAAAGAGCGATCCTATGACCGTATCATTCAACACAGGCATGCGTCCTCTCAGATGGCACATCAGAACCAGACTTGCCATAATCCCCTTTAAACAATCTGTATGATTCTTTGAAAGATATTCGCTTTCAGGACGGGATAAATAAGTTTTCATTTTCCCTTCCTCCCTTCGTTAATCTCCTTCTTGATCTTCGTAGTGCTGACTTCCGGAGTTCTCGGCAAATATACAACCTCTACGCCTTCCTCTCTCAGAAAATCAAACTTTTCTTTCCAATCATCTCCTATCACAAACGTATCGATATGATACTCTTTCACATCTGACCGTTTTTGTTCCCAACATGTCTCCGGAATCACCAAATCTACATAACGAATCGCTTCCACAAGTGTTTTTCTCTGCTCATATGTAAAATAACATGTTTTCTTTTTTTGATTCCAGTTAAACTCGTCTGTAGATACCGCTACTATCAGATAGTCCCCTAACTCCTTTGCCCTTTTTAACAAATTAATATGGCCGTAATGCAATAAATCAAACGTACCATAAGTAATGACTCTCTTCATTCGTATATGCCCCCTCTTCTCCTGTTTTTCCAAATACTTCTTTTACTGTTTCCTTTCCATATAATTGGTATAAGATTTTTCTAAATCTATAATCTTTGTATAATGATGCGTTACCCTTTTCTCCTTTGGCGGAAACTCCATGTAATTTCCATATAAACGCATCAAATATTCCCCATACTTTGCAGGCGCCTGTACGGATAATCCCTCGAACTGCACCGTCGTGGTTTCCGCAAACCATTCCAACGGAACCATCTCCTTTTCCCCCCATGCCCCGCAGAAATTGCAGATAAATTCACTTTCCTTAACGGATTGAAATAATTCTTCTTGTTTCTCCAATGCGCTTTCCAACTCAGGATACCGAATCATAGCTACAGCAGAAATCATTCGAATGGCAAACTCTTTTATCATCGAATGTTTCATAGACTCCGGAATTTCATAAATCTTTCGAATGCGGTACTTTAAAAGCTGCTGCCTGATTCTGAATTTCAATATCCTTCTCTTACCTGTCGGATAATAGTCCAGCGGAAAAATATCGATATATACGCCATGATTCATATTCCGTTTCCACGTACTGATCTCCATAAATGTCGTCCTGCTGTCACGCATTTTCATAAAGTTATACGGATAAGCAGGGTCTGAATCCCTTGACTGTACAAAATAAAACTCCGGCAGATACTTCTGTGCTTTTCTCTTAAAAATCTCATAATCCTTACGCGGCATTCCCACGTCAATATCATCGTCCCAGGGAATAAATCCTTTATGCCGTACGGCTCCCAGCAAGGTTCCTCCAAGAAGATAATATTTTAACTGCAATCGTTCACATACCTTTAGAAATGCTATCAGCATATCCAATTCTATCGCCTTCAAAGAATCCGTTTCTTCTCTACTAAGCTTCATGTTTTCCCCTCTTTTTTAAATGGTCAAAGAACCTGTCAATCCCAATGATACGGAAAAGGAATCTTCTTAAAACCTCTACTGCACAGCACACCAGAAATATCCCCATAACAATCCCAATAAGCAGCAAAATGAGTCTAAATAGATTCCCATCTACGTTTTCCGGTGCAAAAATCTGCCATATGACTGGCCGCAGGAAGGGATTATCATGAATCAGATAGACTCCAAAGGTTGTTCCCGAAACCGCAAGAACCGCCTTATCCATCCTTCCCTTCTTTGTACTGTTCCTGAAAGCCATGAACAGACAGACAGATGAGATAAAACAGACCGGAGACTCATATCCATAAAAGATACTGGTGCCAACCGAATGTCCTAAAACCGACTGTGTCAAAATGGCAATCGAAAATTTACTCAAAGCAAGTATCACAGATGCCGCCACATATCCCGACAGCCATTTCCCCGAAGAAATATTTTTTCCAATGTCATGAATTCGAATATAAGCAGCGGTCAGATAAAGCACGCAAAACCAGACGACTCCCGTTCCGCCGCCTGTAGAAAACGTGTCGCAAACAGGATACACAGTCGTAATAATCGAAAACATTCCAATACAGATGAGAAGCAAATACTGAAACTCACGCTTTTTCAGACTTTTTGCAAGCACATTCAGGAACGGGCTTAACACCAGCATTCCCAGGTAAGAAGAAAAGAACCAGTAAGACCTGTTCAATACTGGCATACAGGCTGTCAAGAGCGCCGTGCTGCTTAGCTCCACCTTTCCCGTAATCGCAAGTATCCCAAAAATAAAAATCGAATAAAACCATACCTGTACGCACAGCTTTAAAACCCGCCCCCACGAAAACCGGGATTCCACCAGAAAATATCCGCTGATCAATACATAACAATTCACTGCAACAACACAAAAAGCTTCTATCGTCCAGGTTACATAATATACAGCAGAAAAAGGAATTGTCTTAGAAAGGACATTTCCGTGCCCGTTTCCCAACAAATGCAGCATGACAATCATAAGCATACATAAAATCCTTAACCATTCATAGTTAACGCTTCTTTTCTTCTCCATGCTGCAAATCCTCCCTCCTATTTTTTCCATCTTTTCTTTAATAAGTGTATCATATCAAACAGCGTCTCGTCTTTAAATATCCACAAACAGAGCAAATAAACGCTCCCTCCCGTTATGACTTGCATCATCGTAGTCATCGCTCCGGCCGGCATACGATAAGAAATAAGAGAAACTGCCCATGCCATAAGCCCCGAATAAAGGCCATACCTGATTCCATATGGCACCAACTGCCCAAGCCTTACCTGTTTCGACAGATTATAGAACTGAATGGCAACCGACGTCAAACTGGAAATAACAGTAGCTGCCGCCGCCCCGGCATAACCTATTTTCGGAATCGTAACAAAATTTACAATTACATTCATAATCGCCGCTGAAAGATACGCTTTCATCAGCATTCCCGTCTGATTTGTGGCAGTAAAATACTGGGAACCCGAAATTCCGGACAACGAATTAAAAAGCACAATCGGTACAAGAATCATCATCGCATATGCCGTCGGCATGTACTCCTCACCCAAATACCACGGAATGAATTGTCTGGATATACATAACAGGCCAAACAGCATGGGAAATGCCAGAAATAAGGCATATCTCCCCCCCTGTATTAACAACTGCTGAATCCTCTCTTTATTATTTTTCTTAAATTCATTCGCAATCCTCGGCATCATAACCGTACTCATCACAGTAATCAGAGAAAGCGGAATTGTTATAATCTTTTCTGCCTGATCGTAAAAGGAAACCTGCTCTGTCGTTCCGGTGAGCCACTCCAGCATAACCTTATCAACCTGCAAATAAAACAAAGAGGCAACCTGCGGAAGAAACAAATGGATGGACCCACGGATATGAGGAAGGATCTGCTTTCTGTCAGCCGCCGGCTTTCCTATATACTTAGGCAACTGAGAATATACGGAAATATTTGCTATGAGCGTAGTGGCCGCAAGCATAAAAATATAAATCCAGACATCCTCCCTTTTTTTGACCAATAAAAATATACCTGCTACATTTACCAGCTTCGTCAAAAAATTTTTCACGACTGCCGGTCTCATATCTTCCAATCCCACATAAACCCAAGAACAATCAAGAAACTGCGCCAGTATATACGGATAATAAATCAGAAAATAAAAACGATACTCCGGCTCAAAAGAGAGATAGAACAGATAAACAGCCGTCCCAATCCCTCCCAAAACCAGGCGGGTAAGCTCCAACTCCCAAAAGGTTTTTGTCAGTTCTTCTTTATTATCACGCACATACGCTGTCTGCCGGTTTCCATAGGCGTAAATTCCCAGCAGTGAAACCGTTGTCACAATACTCCCAACCGAATTCACATAGCTGTAAATCCCTAGATTCGAAGCTCCCAGTACTCTGGTCAGATACGGAGCAGTAATAATCGGTGTCAAAATGATTAAAATCTGATATGCGACGTTATAAATATAATTCTTTGCAAGCTTTCCCATGAATTTTTACCCTCTGTTACACCGTATGGATTTTCCTATTTCAGAATATCCCGTACAATTTTTTCCAAATTCTTCCCATATGCAAGCCACGTATTTTTCTTTGCACTTGCGATTGCATTCCCGCTGAATTCGGCAATTTTCTCAGGATTGTTTTGAAAAAACAAAACATATCTTTTCAAAGCTTCGGTATCACCGGCTTCAAAGGTAAAACCATTTACCCCTTCCTCAATGATATCATTCGCTCCTGAATTTCTGGAACAAATCACCGGTAAACCACAGCTCAATGCCTCCAGGCAGGATAATGAGAATCCTTCCGTCAAAGAAGCAAATACAAACACATTGGATGCCAGCATCAGCTCCTGGACTTTTTCATGAACAACATTCCCATGAAAGGTTATATTTTCACAATTTTTATAACGCTGATATAAGTCCGATGGGCTTTTCCAGGCTCCCACAACATCGAGGAACACTCCCTCGTCTGCAAGCTCTGAAAATACCTTTAGTAAATCATGCAGCCCTTTCCGGTATGTCACCTGACCAACATAAATAAAACGCACCTGTCCTATCTCTTTCTGCGGCGCCGCAACCGGTGTAAAATTAGCTCCATAATGAAGGATGTGCACAAAGTTCTTCTCTGCACCACAAAAAACAAGTCCTTTTTTTACAAATTCCGACGGAGCCAGAAAGTGGCCGGTTGCATCTATCCCCTTCTGCTGCTTATACAATTCCTTTACGTCCCAAAAAGCCGCCGCTTCCGTCTTTAAAACCGGAGAACCCGTCCGTTCCATATCAAGCTCATATATCTGCCGCATGTAATCGACCGGCGCATTGGCACAGTCAACGATCCTTTTCATTTCCGGCGCATGTTTCCTGAGATATTCGAAACAGACCGTCTCATTCATGGAAAAACAGATCACGGCGTCAACCTTATTTTTCACTGCGTACTTCGCCACTTTTTTACCGAATGCATCTGCTATTTTCCTATCCAGCCAATAGGAGAGCTTTCTGGTCCGTGATTTTCTGGACAAAACAATCACCGCTAACGAAAGCAGGGTATCATATAAAATCACATCCTCATCGTCAAGTTCCCCGCACCTCCGGTTCTTTATTTTCCCGGTATCCTTTCCCCTGACCAATCTATGCGCCAGTTTCATTACCACATTTGGTTTATCATAAACCGCTGTTATATATTTGAATAAAAGCCCTTCCTTTTTCAACGCTCCCGCAACCCGAAAAGAATGCTGTTGTCCGGGATGCGCTACAATCACTTTATAATCTGACATGTCAAAACTCCTGCCGTCCCTCAACTCCTGAAAATCTCTTTGCATAAGCCTTCACCGCCCAATATGGAATGAACAGCGCCAATACCAGATAAAAATTCGACGGCGTATAGCCCCGAATCAGAAGCTGCAGCATAAGCGGCACAGCAATACAATAGATCACCAGATCCAGCTCTGTCTGTGCATTGCGCCTGTAGCGATTTGAAATCTTCGCCAGCCACGCCCCTATGATTCCCATAAATACAACCACGCCGATAGTTCCAAATCCATAATAATATTCCCCCAGACAGGGATATGCAAATCCACCCACGACTGCGTACCTGTTTATGCCATACAACTGTGCTTCTGTCCCTGGATTTGACGGCTTGCCCGGCCATATTGCCCGTGGAATCGCCATAACCAGCGTATATACAACAATCTGATCAAAATACAGATAAGGGGTCATAGCAGGAACTGCTTTTATAATCGAATAGTAGGATTTATAAATTTCAAAATTGCCAATCACGGCATCCATAATAGTGGAAAGCCCAAACCCTTCCATTGAAAAACCTGTACCTGCCCGGACAGAATTCCTCGTATAACCTACAATACCAATCAAAACCGCCAAAAGAACTGACATTCCCAGAAGCTTTACAAGACTTATCTTTTTTCCCCGAAGCATATGATACAGATAAAACAGACCACATATCAGAATAACAATCATATAGCGAAAACCATTGATCACTTCCAGTCCCGCTGTAAGGACAAACAGAATTCCCTTCATCACTTTCTTATCACTGACGCAAAAGTAGATGAGATAAAGAGAAACAATGCTTCTGGTAAACTGGCCAATAAATCCCAACGTGGTAGAGGTAGTTTCAAAAACTTCCGCCTCCCCCATCATGCCAAAGGTCAGAATATAAGAAATACTAAATCCTTGCGTAGCCGCAACAATAGTCAATCCCAGAACAAAATCCAAAGTCCATGCCAGCAAGACCCATTTCGAAAGATTGCGCCTGGCTTCCGCTGAAAGCCTTCCAACGCTCCCTTCTCCACGGTTTTCCGGTATTTTCTGATAACGGCGCATATACACGGCACAAAAAGACAAGAAACCCAATAATGCCACAATACTGCCTTTTACACCGTAATCAAACAAATCCGTAACCCCAAAGATAGACGTTTCTCCAACCGCAATCTGATAAACGGGCGCAATAAAAAACATAAGAATGTAAATCACTGAAACAAATACAACGGGACTAAAAATATCAATCCTTCCTTTTGCATACATGCCAATCAATACAGCAAAAGAAATCAGAAAGCATATCATATCACATATCCAGTTATGGTAATACACTTCATCCAATCCATCCGGCATTGCAAAAAGAAACAACGGAACCGATAATAAAAAGCATAAAATTAAAATACCAAATATATCTTTTCTACTTAAACCACGGGTCATCTCAAAGTCCTCCGCTATCATTCATGACGGCAGCTTTAAGCGCCGATAACGTTCTCCGTGCAATCTTGTCCTGATCAAATTTTTCACAAGCGAGCAATAAGGAATATCTGCCTGCCGCCTGATACCAGGCGCTGTCTTTCTCCAGCGCTTCGCCAAACAGCTCTGCCGCTTCTTCTAGCCTGCTATAGGAAAACTCAAATCCATTCATACCGGTTTTCACTACCTCATTCACATTGCCCACATGTTCCGACAAAAAAAGAGGCAGACCGCACCAGAGCGCTTCGATACACGTTAAAGGGTTTGAGTCAGATATAGAGGGAAGTAAAAAAAGGTCTGCCTGATGATACAGCCTCCTTATTTCTTCCGGGTTCTTATTCCCTAAAAGTGTCACATTTAAGTTCAATTCTTTTATCTTCTTTGCAATCTGTTCCTTCAAATCGCCATCTCCGGCTATCAGCCAGCAATACCTGTCCTTCTCAATCCCCGTTAACACATCACAAAATTCCAAAATACCCTTTTCTCTGCTCAATCTTGCAGGTGAAAAGATTATTTTCTGGTTCTGTGTAACTCCAAACGCCTTTTTCACATTTTCCTGTTCCGGTATTTCTATTCTTTCTCCCCAGAAATCGTTTTCAACCGTATTGGGAACCTGCACCAAAACGGCATCCTCACGCCGGTAGTAATCTACAAATTCCTTTGCCCTCTCACCAGGATACCAAAAACCATCCATTCTTGAAAGAACCCGCTTTCGAATCTTCTCACGGATTTTCAGAACAAACTTTCTATAGTTTCTCTGCTCCTTAAAATGGCTCTCTGACCAGAAAAACATCTTATAATGATATTTTTTCTGCAATCTGGTAAGTTCTATAACCGTCGGCTGCAAATAGGATCCTGCCATGACGACAACATCCGGCATATATTCTTTCAATTCCTTTTTTAGACCGGAATTAAAATGAAGATATGCAATTCCCCTGATATGAATTGTTCGCGACTTCAAAAGCCTTGTATACTCCGTTTTAAAGTCATCATACTTCCAGGTTCTGTCGCTTTTCGTATCCGTCATTGCATAAACACGGAATTCATCTCCCTGCTCACAGGCAAATTGACTGCACCGATTAAAAAAGGTATACCTGTACGGATTTAAGATATTGGTAAAAATCGCAATTTTCATATCTTTCACATCTCCCTGTATATCCTCAGATATTTCTCTACGGCACTGGAAGAATCTACCTCCACCCGGCCCGGCCGAAGCTGCCCCGCCTCCCGAATCGCCTTCGCCAGTTGCTCTATATCCTTTTTCAGAACACTTATGCCAAACATCCCGGCGCTTTCCGCACTCCCTCCGGTATCATAGGTAATCACCGGCGTACCGCAGGCAATCGCCTCAAGATTCGTAGTCGGATAATTATCTTCTAAAGTCGGATTCATAAACACATCCGCAAGTGTGTACCAGGCCGCCAACTCCTTAGGATTATCCGTTTTCTCAATCGTTACCATCGTATCCGGCAAAAAAGCCGCCTGCTCTTTTGTGACTCCCACCAGCACGATCTGATACTTCGCCGGCAGACGCTTTGACAAATTTACAAAATCCTCCAGTCCCTTCCGCCTGTCCCAAACGGCTGCGACTCCCAGCACAACTTTCTTATCCGCAAGCTTATACTTTTCCCTTAGGCTGCTCTCTGTCGGCTTAAATATATTCGTATCCACGCCATTTGGAATCACCCGAACCTCATATTCATCCATAAAGGACTGCTTCACTAATCCAGACAGCCACCTGGAAGGTGTTACAAGTGTCAGAGAAGGAATACCGGTGAAAAGCCTTTTCTTTCTCTGATAATTCCTTTTCGATGCCCCCATTCCAATACAGGACGGATATTCCTTTTTCTGTGGACATTTTCCACACCCTGTTTTCCATTTATCGCAGCCAGCATAATCAAAATATACACAATGCCCCGTAAAGCTCCAGCAGTCGTGCAACGTCCATATAATCTTTTTTCCACAACTTCTCAGATAATCAAAAAGTATTCCTATGTGTATATAATATCCATGCAGATTATGAAGATGAATCACATCCGGGTCAAATTCCCTTACCCATTGAATAAACCGGATGGTAACCTGCCTGCTTCCAAATCCCGCTTCATCCAGTACTCTTGCCTTTACGCCATGAAGCTTCACATCTCTGTCATTTCCAATGCGTACCGCATATCTCTGAAACTGCTCCGGGACATTTTCCCTGCCATATGCAATCTTTACTTCATGCCCCTGTTCTTCCAGGACGGATGCCAGATCTGTACACATTCGTCCGGTGCTGCGAATGCCGCACACCACGTTTATCATTAAAATTTTCATAAACAGTTTCCTTTTATTTCTGTATCGTCAGCAATTCCCTCTCCAGCTTGTCCATAAACATCTTCCGTTCAAAATGCGTCTCATAAAACGCCCTGCCATTCCTTCCCATAGCCTCCCTGTCAGCGCTCTCCATAAACCGCTTCACATGTTCCGCCAATGCCCTGCTATCCTCTGCTTTTCCGCAAAATCCACACCGAGCCGCCCGAATGACTTCTGCAGTCTCTCCATCAACCGCACCAATGACCGGTTTTCCAACAGCCATATAAGATTGAACCTTTCCCGGAAGCGTCAGACTCAAAATCGGGTTGGCCTGCAAGGTAACAAGCATCGCATCCGCCATCTTATAAAATCCCGGCATTTCTTCTAACGGCCTTCTTCCATAAAAAATAACCTGATCCAGTTTCTTCTCCACCGCAATCCTCTTTAATCGCTCCAGGTCTGTACCGCCGCCGACAATATGCCACCGAATCCCCGGATATTCGTTTTTCAGCATTTCCGCCGCCTCTAATATCGTATCGATTCCCTGCATTGCACCGATATTTCCTGCAAACATAAAGTCAAATCCTTCAGAATTCTCCTTGTTCTCCATCTGTTCAAAAATACCCTCCGCATACTGCGGAAGATACTTAATCCTTTCCTCAGGAATGCCAAACTCAAGGTTCAGATATTTGGAAAACATTCTGGAAGTAATTAAAATCTCATCCATCTTTATATAAATCCTGCCTGATACTCTATGAAAAAACCGATAAATGGCAGATTCTCTCTTTATTCCCCCTGCAACTAAACTCTCCGGCCATAAATCCAGACAATACATAAGAATCGGAACCTTAAACTTCCTGCCATAAGCAATCGCTCCCTTCGCCATCATGACAGGTGAAAGCTGGTTCACAAAAACTACATCAAACCTGCTTCCATCTTCCGCCCTGCACTTCTTTACGAAACTCTTTGACGTAAAAGCGTAGCTGTAATAATTGAGAAACCGCCACACGACGCCCTTTTTTCTGGGGATTGTGAAACAACGGTGTACCTTTACTCCTTCAATAACTTCATCCCTCTTCCGGCCTTTTTCATATCCCCTGTAAATAATCCCTTCCGGATAATTCGGTACACCTGTTACGACCATCACTTCATGTCCCCGCTTTACCATTTCTTCACAAATATCCTTAATTCGAAATGGTTCCGGGTAATAATATTGACAAACAACTAATATCTTCATATATTATCGTATCCTAAGGTACTTCTTCCCTGCTGCTTTTTGTGAATGCGCTTTATACATCTCTCCCGTTCCGCCCTCCACAACCCCATCATGTTTCATCACGCTCTTTATCGTTCCAAGAAAACACTTCAGATCAAACCAGAAACTTTCCTTCCGGACATACTCTCCATCCAGTTTTGCTTTCTCCTGAATCTCCAACTCATCACGCCCATTGATCTGCGCCCATCCTGTCAGTCCGGGTCTAACATCATTTGCACCATATTTCTCCCGTTCTTCTACCAGATCCTCCTGGTTCCACAATGCCGGGCGCGGCCCGATGATGCTCATGTTTCCGATAAAAATATCCCATATCTGAGGCAGCTCATCCAGACTGTATTTTCTCAAAAACTTTCCCACATTCGTGATGTACTGTTCCGGATGTTCCAGCAAATGCGTCGGCGTGTCATGCGGTGTGGACATTTTCATGGAGCGGAATTTATGAAGCTTAAAGTATTCCCTGTTTTTCCCCACCCGCTTCTGCGTAAAAAGAACAGGCCCCGGATTGTCGATATAAATTGCAAGAGAAATCAGCCCATACAAGGGACAAAGCACCACAAGTCCGCCAAACGACAGAATCCTGTCAAACGCCCTCTTTACACGTCTGTCATAAAAACTTTCCTCTGTCTCTTTCACCACGGCGCCCGGATTCTTCTCCTCCGGCATATCCTCATAAACAGAATCTCCTTTTTTCTTTGCCGCTGCGTAAGACATTGCCGCAAATACAACTCCCAGTGCGGCAAATAAACTTCCCACAGCTTTTATAACTTTTCCTTTGTTCCTCTTCATTTGCCCTGCTCCTTCGTCGCCGCGACCTCTCTCATCAGCTTTTCGTAAACCGCATCCTTCTCCCCGGTATCGCTCTGCCCCTCCGGGTGATACGTGGGAACGATCTTCGCCACCATTTTGCGAATCTCATCCTCCCGGTTTTCATAACATGCCTTTGTCAGAAACTCCAGCTGCTTTAGAAAACTTTCCACATCCAGCGGCGTCGGCTGTCCTACGTGGATCAGATGATTCGGCGTGCTTTTTAATCCTTCCTCCGCCATCAGCTTCTCCTCATAAAGCTTTTCGCCCGGGCGCAGTCCCGTGTATTCAATCCGGATATCCACATCCGGTTTATATCCTGACAGCTTGATCAGATTCCTGGCGAGCGTGTCTATCCTCACCGGCGATCCCATATCCAGCACGAATTTTTCTCCGCCTCTGGCATAATAGCCCGCCTGGAGCACCAGGCTGACTGCCTCCGGTATCGTCATGAAATAGCGGATGATATCCGGATGTGTGACCGTCACAGGCCCCCCTTTTGCAATCTGCTTCTGAAACAGCGGAATCACCGAGCCATTGCTTCCCAGCACATTTCCAAACCGCACCGCCACAAATTCTGTTTTCTTCCCTTTCAGAACCTTCTCTTTACAGTTCTCTGTGCGCGGCACGTCAAGGTGCATCCGGATCGGCGTCAGCAGCTCATCCCTGTCCTTCTCGCTGATCTCATCCATACACTGGATCACCATTTCACAGAGACGCTTACTCGCTCCCATGATATTCGTCGGATTCACCGCCTTATCCGTGCTGATGAGCACAAACCTCTGGCATCCGTTTTTCATTGCGGCATAAGCCTTTTTATAAGTTCCGAACACATTATTCTTAATCGCTTCGCAGGGGCTCGTCTCCATCAGCGGCACATGCTTATGCGCCGCCGCATGATATACGATTTCCGGGTGATACGTTTCAAAAACCCCCTCAATCCTGCGGCTGTCACGGACAGAGCCAATCAAAACGATAAGGTTCAGCAGCGGATACTGTGCTCTTAACTCCTGCTCGATCTCGTAGGCGTTGTTTTCATAAATATCAAAAATAATCAACGACTTCGGCGCATGTGCGGCAATCTGCCTGCACAGCTCGCTCCCGATGGAACCTCCTCCGCCCGTCACCAGAATCGTCTTTCCCTGGATGTATTCGAAAATTTCCTCCATATTGACCCGGATCGGCTCTCTTCCCAGCAAATCCTCGATCGCCACGTCCTTCATTTTCTTAAACGACACTTCCCCATTCACCATCTGATAAATGCCGGGAAGCACCTTGATCTCACAGCCGCTTTCCTTGCAAATGTTCATGATGTCCCTTTTTTCTTCGGCTGTGGCCGTCGGGATGGCAAACATGATCTGGTCGATCTTATACCTGTTCACGTTCTGCAAAATATCATCCCGTCCTCCGACAACGGGTACGCTCTCAATATATCTGCCCCATTTGTTCGAGTTATCATCTATCATACACCGGACTTTCGCCCTGCTTTCTTTCGCTCTTTCAATATCCCTTAAAATGATCTGTCCGGCCGCGCCTGCACCGATAATCATCACATTATGTACTGCGCCCTGCACTTCCTCTTTCCTCCTCTGCCCTCTGATCAGAAGGACAAAGCGATAGGAAAAGCGCACCGCCACCACCAAAACGACCTGTAGCACTGCTCCGACCAGATAATACGAAACCGGCATTCTACGCAGAAAAGCCGTAATGCCGACCGTATGAAACGCAAACGTCGCGACCGAAGCCCCCAGGACCCTCAGTAATTCATCATAGCTCGCAAATCTCCACATACTCTTATACAAACGAAGCGCCCGAAAGACCAGCATAGAAAAAACCGTATAAACCGGAGCGAAACGAAAATAAGCGTCCAGATACTCTTTCGGTATCTGTGAATAAGCACAGTCAAAACGAAGCCACAAAGCAATCAGATACGCCGCATTCACGGCGATCACATCGTAAATCGTCAGACATGCCGCAATCACATGCCAATGTTCAATTTTTCTCTTTTTGTTTCCTGGTGTCATCCCTCTTCTCCCCACCTGTAAAACTCATCCTCAAAGCGTGAAAATTGTTTATAAAAAGGGGGGTGTTTCTCCCCCCTACAACAAGATGGCTTATTCAAACAGTCATTAACCTCTTTTAATCGCACCTTTAAAGCCAGCTTTTCTAAGGTTCGCCTGCTGTTTCTTAAACTTCTTAAGCGGCAGTTTTCCCTTAATTTTAACTGTCATCTTTTTCGTATTCAGCCCCTTAAAAGCGTTCTTCTTTACATTCGTAACGTTTTTACTCCTCAGGACAATCGTTTTTAAGGACTTACAGTTTGAAAAAGCATACTTTTTAATCAAGGTAACATTTTTCGAGAAGATCAGGGTCTTTACCTTCGTCCAGTTTTTCAGGGATTTCCCATTGATCCTCGTAACCTTATATCGAACGCCCTGTACCTTCAGCCAGCCCGGCACGCTCATTTTTGTCTTTTTCTTCAGCCTTTTCGCGCCTTTCAGCGTGGCCGTGCCCTTTTTATTTGTGCTGACCGTATAAAATCCATCATCGGACGTTATATTGGTATGATCCACCGGCTCCATCGGGACTGTCGGGCTTGGAGCCGCCGCCATAGAAGCAACTGCCGTGCCCAAAGACAAAGCTGCCGCCAGGGTACAGGCTAAAATCCTTTTCATTGTCTTTCTCATCACTTTCTCCTCCTTTCCTTCTTAATGATTGATATATTTCGCAGGTCTCTTTTGCGTATCAACATATATGCCTGACCTGTGAGCAAATCAGGTGCAGTTTCCCGCACGCTGAAATACTTACAAACTACTGTGCTCAGCTCCCATATTTTTTATAATAATACCGTTTCTGCCCATCGTCCACCCGGTTCAGCACCACACCGAGAAGCGGACAGCCGGCTCTTTCCAACAATTGTATGGAATTTCTCACTTCTTTTCTCGAAGTCTTTCCGCTGCGGACGATCAGAATCGCCCCATCGCACATAGAGCCGATCTTCTCCCCGTCGGACACCATCTCCAAAGGCGGCACATCGACAAAAACATAACGATACGTTCCCGTCATCTCCTCCAGAATATTCTGAAAATGCTTTCCTTCCAGAAGCACCGTCGGATTCACCACATTCTCTGTATTCGGGAGAAGGTCTCCCTGTTCCAGCTCCGTCTGCCAGACCGCCTCTTTCATCGGGGTCTTGTCTGCCAGGACATGGGAGGTTCCTCTAAGCTCTCCCCCGTCAGCCGCTTCCATCTGATACTTCTCCACCAGCACCGACTTTCTCATATCTCCATCCACCAGCACACAGTGTACGCCTGACTCTGCCACCTGCCGCCACAAGTGCATCGCCACAAAGCTTTTTCCTTCATTTTCATTTGCACTGATCAGCATGATCTTTCGAATATCTGTACCCAGAAAGTTCAGGTTTACCCGGAGTCTGTTGATCGCTTCTTCCGTGGAATAGGAAAGAGTCGGTACATTTTTCATCAAAAGCTTGCTCATATCGTCATCCCTTTCTTCTTTTCCTCTGCCTGTCCTTCGAAGCATCCCCGCTCTCCGGAATCGAGGTAAGCGGCATGGCTCCAATCAGCTTTTCCACATCCTCCGATGTTTTCACTGTATCATCCATAAGAAACAGAACCGTTAAAATTCCCACTGCCGCGACAAGCGCCAGAATGCCTCCCATCATGGCGTTCCTCGTCAGACTCGGAGAACTTTTTCCCGCCGGCTCGATCGCCTCCTCCGCAATGTTCGGAGGTGTAATGGCCATCAGCTTCGGAAGGTATGTGACCGCCTTATCCGCCAGGGAATTGGCAATATCTTTCGCTTCCTTCGGGTCTGTACTCACCGCTTTTATGACCAGGACTCGGGTATCCTCAATCGAATCCACCGTAATCATGTCTCTTAATGCGCCGTATGTACAATCCAGCTTCAAATCCGAAATGACCTCCATACAGATCGGGCGTGTCAGCAAAAGCTCTTTATAGTCTGCGGATAAGGAAGTTCCGAGCCGCAGATCGTCCAGATTCACTACGCTCTTTCCGGACGCCGATACCACATACAGCTTCGACGTAGCCGTATATTTCGGGGCAATGCAAAAATGTGTAAATACACCCGCCCCTGCCAGACCGATAAAAAATGCGATGATAATAAGAGGCAATTTCTTTTTTAAATAAAGAAACAGCCTCCCCAGGTCGATTTCTTCCTCAATATTCATCTGCGTATTCTCCCTGCCTTGTATCATCCGTCTATTCCTCTCTGCCTAATCTGCCTGCTCTTTCTCTTCTATATTATATAACGTTTTTATCGTACTGACAATATCATTTTTATCCAAATAAAATTCCGTATGCAGAATGCCGTCCCCCAGATGCGCTCCCAGCCTGGTTTCACCCTCCGGAGTCAGAATTCCTCCATTCTCTGCCCCGTCCATCGCAGACAGAAGGTCAGAAATCAGACCGCCGCTCATATCCGTGACAGAAGTTTCCGACAGCATTTCATATAAAGAAAGGACAAAGCCCGCATCTTCCCCGGCCTTTTTCTGAACCTGTTCAAAAAACGCTTCCATATACTGTCTCTGCCGCTCCATGCGGGAGGTATTCTCTCCATCGTCCACGCCGGTTCTGCCCCGTACAAAGGTACATGCCTGTTCATCGCTCAGAGTCATCGTCTCGCCTTTCTTCATGGAAGCGTCTACTCTGGAAAAATCGCTTTCTATCGTCACTGTCACACCGCCCACCGCATGGTTCAGTGTGGCAATCTCTTTCATATTGATTGAATAATAACCATCAACCGCAATCCCGCCCAGCAGCTTTTCCACCGCCTTTCGGGTATTCTCACAGCTCTCCTTTGGGGTTCCGCCGTACCAGTGCGCCGTACAGAGCTGCATGTCCGCCGTCGCCTCCCCCTGCCCATCCTGGTTCAGAAGCGTGATCTCCGTCATGGTATCCCTGTTTAACTGCAAAAACGCATAGCTTTTATCCGCACGGTTTACGATGGCCAGAAGAAGAAAATCCGCCATATTCCCCCGGTATTCCTCCCGGTCGTCCACTTCATTCCCGCTCCCGTCGGTTCCGATCAACAGATAGGTTTCATAATCCCGCGAATAGCGGTAGTCTTTTCCATTCAGAGAAATATCCTGCCATAAAAGCCGTTGAAGCTCCCGTCCGGTATCCTCCCCCGCATGTTCTGCTCCCCATGCCTGCTCCCCTCTCTGCATCAAAAAATAGACAATCCCCAGAAAAAGCAGGACGCCCGCCGCTGCCAGGACTGCTTTGATCTGATTTTTCCTGTTCATCTAACCAAACACCTGCTTTCCTGTCCGGTCGAGCCGCTCAAGAATCTCTTTCCCTTCCTTCTTCTGAAGCATCTCTCTGCCCGCCTCAAGATTCGGCCTTCGTCTGCCTGTATCATGACAGTCGCTTCCGAGAACGACCGCATATCCTTTTTTCAAAAGCTTTCTTCCTGTACGCCGTTTTTTCCAGTTCAGAAATGTCTCTGCATTCATCTGTGCATAAAGCGGAAGCTCAAACACCCGGTCCCAGACCTCCCGGTTCTTCTGATACCCGTAATGGCGCTCGATATGCGCCAGAATCAGGGTCAGTTTCCGCTTTTCAACCATTTTCTTTACCTCCTGGTACACATCCTTGTCCCACTGGGAAAAAGGCATTTCCAGAAGCAGCGCGGACGTCCCCTCGATACACAGCTCCGAAAGTCCGGGGGCTTCCGAAATCCCGGTAAAATATGCCACCTCAGCGCCGCCGAGAATCTGCATCTCCTTCCCCCAGCTTTCCTGTAAAAGCGCCTCCCTCACCTGTTGCAGCTTCCCGGCCCGTCTTTTTAAAAAGCGCTCCGGAAATTCTTCCCCCGCATAAAAGTGAGAAGTCGCCAAAACCTTATGGACGCCCTGGCTGTACTCCATCCGGAGCATTTCCATCGTCTGTGCAAGGCCGCTGCTTCCATCGTCCATCTCAGGTAAAATATGGGTATGAAAATCTATCATCTGTATGAAGCCTCCTTTCCCATTTTATCTCTTCTCCCACTCCTTTGCAACACCTTTCACCCCGTTTCGGCACATTTTATGCAAAGCTCCTATCTGTTTCTCACGGTCAGATCGGGAAATTTTACATTGCCCCATTTCCTTGCGTTCCATCCGCCATGATACAGCCGCTCTCTTTTTTCAATCCGGAACGCGACCGCCCGCTCCAGATACGCATGACGGAGCTGTTTCTCTCCCTGCGGCTCCACGACCGCCAAATCCACAGCATACGCTCCCTCCACGAGCCCCCCGGTATCAAAGGTAAACTCCAGCGTCTGCTCTGCCGCCTCTGCGGCAAAGCACGCAGAGACTCCTGTCCCTGCCACAGTATCTTCTGCGTCATGTACCGTAAACCGCAGATGAAGCCCGGAAATCCTTCTCCCTGCCTGCAAAAACATCCGCATGACAAAGAACCTCTCTTTCCCGCCCAGCACCGGATGGTCTGTCTCGATTCTTGTAATCTGTATATTCCCCGTCGCCTGCCTGCATCCCGTCGTCTCCGGAAACGTATAGACCTTTTTTACCTCCAGAATGTCCTGCATGTACAGACGAATCCCTTCATCCACATCACCGTCATGAAGAATCTTTCCCTCATCCAGCACGATGCTCCGGCCGCACAGCTCCCGGATGGTCTGCATATTATGGCTGACATACAGAATCGTTTTCTGTCCGTCCTCCGAAATCTCCTTCATTTTCCGCAGACATTTTTTCTGAAACATCATATCCCCTACCGCCAGCACCTCGTCCATCAGAAAAATATCCGCATCCAGGTAGGCTGCCACGGCAAACGCCAGTTTCACGTACATTCCCGAAGAATAGCGCTTTACAGGGGTATCGATAAATGCTTCACACTCTGAAAAAGCGATGATATCCTCCATCTTTTCTTCCACTTCGCGCCGTCCCATCCCCAGAATCGCGCCGTTCAGATAGATGTTCTCCCTTCCGGTCAGTTCGCCGTGGAATCCGGTCCCTACCTCCAGCATACTGGAGATTCTGCCCCGGATACAGATTTTTCCCTTCGTAGGAGCCGTAACCCTGGACAGCAGTTTCAGCATCGTGGATTTCCCCGCGCCGTTTCTTCCGATGATTCCCACGCGTTCTCCCTGATAAATCTCACAGGAAATTCCCTTCAGCGCTTCAAAATCTTTCGTCCCGCTTTCCTTCTGCCATACCTTCCGGTTCGGATCTTCCTTTCCTTTCCTTAACGCCCACCAGCTCTGGAGCTGTCCCTGGAGCGTATTTCCTCCTATTTTTCCCAACTGATATGTTTTTCTCACATCTTCCATGCGTATGACTGGCTGCCTTTCCATCCGGGAACCTCCTATATCGTATCTGTAAATGACCGCTGCGCCCTCTGGAAAAACAGCAGCCCTGCCGCCAGGATGAGCGCCGTGATCCCAACGCTGCTGGCGATCTGTATCCCTGTCGCCTCTCCGCCACCAAGCCAAATCTGCCGGAAACTCTCTGCCACCGGGGCCATCGGATTCAAAAACAAAATCCACCGCAGGCCCTGCGGTATCCGTGATGCCGGATAAACGATCGGCGTGGCATACATCCAAAGCTGCAACCCAAAGGCCACAAGTACTCCCAGGTCACGATAACGGGTCGTAAGCGCCGCAATGATACTGCCGCATCCCAGCGCCAGAAGCATCATTTCCAGAAGCAGCAGAGGAGTAAAAAGGATCATCGGTGAAACAGCCATCCCTTTCCACACCCCCCAGAGCCAAAGCAGAAAAAATATCGCAAACTGAATCAGAAACTGAATCTGCCTGGACAATACTGCTGCGATGGGGACGCACAATCTGGGAAAGTACACCTTGCCCATAAGCCTTACATTGGAAGTAAACGTCTGGGACACATCCGATACGCAGCCTGAAAAGCAGCTCCACAGAATACTTCCCGCCATATAAAACAGAAATCCCGGCGTCCCTTCTGTGGAAATCCCCGCAATTATGCCAAATACGACCGTCAGAACCGAAGAGGACAAAAGGGCGGTCAGGATATACCACACCGGCCCCAGCGCCGTCTGGGCATATCTGGTCACAAAATCCCGCCGGACAAACATTTTTATCAGTTCCCGATACCTCCAAAGCTCCAGAAAATCCTCTTTTCCCAGCTTTGTCTCCGGGACGATAACCGTTGTCCAGGCCGTATTCTCTTCTCTTTTTCCTGCATTATTCATTCTTTTTTCCTTTGATTGACGCAAACTCCCGTTTTACAGTTTCTCTTTTTACGATCAGCGCTCTTACCGGTCTGTGTATCCACAGCACAGGAAGCAGAACCGGGCATTTTCGAAGCGCCGGGTAGAGGTCGCACATGACAGAATATCCCAGAAACGTCCGCTTCCATAGATAGATGGGCTTTACCAGCCAGGAAATCCGGCATTGCTTTTCAATCGCTTCCTTTAAGTTTCTCACTCTCTGGCTCTCCGTCCCGTACACGCCCGAACCGATCACGATTTCCTCTATGTCCTTTTTCTTCCCGGTCACGCCTCTGCCAAACCAGTCCCCGGCCAGCTCTTCCATCTCTTTACGAAAGGTTTCAAGTCCCCGCTTCCGAAACTCCTCTCTCAGATACGCCTCATCCAGCTCTCCGCCTTTCCTCCGCAGAAACACAAAAATATCCAGTACCGAACGAATCCCACTTCCGGATACAAAATAGTGCTTCGCAAAATGATCGATCATATAGAGATAGTAATCATTCCAGTCCATCCGGTGAACTCCGTCTTTTTCGTGCGTCCGGCTCCAGACGTCCCGGTATCTTTTTGCATTCCGATTCCGGTCGGGCAGCACAGAGCCGTGCAGCTCCACACTCATCCAGGGCTTTTTCTCATAAGAATCCACCCCTCCGCAACTGTGATCCCGGACGTACCCCAGTTCCTTCATGATCTCCCCTGCCTTTTCCAGATTCCTTTGATCGATCAAAATATCCACATCACACATCTGGCGGTACTCCGGCTTCGGATACAGACCTTTCATCACACAGCCTTTCAGCGGCAGAATACGGATGCCCTGCGCCGGAAGCGCAGAAAACAGCCTTTCGCCCTCCGCTTTCTGCACCGCCCCCTGAATCCCGCACAGCCGGCTTCTTTCCTTCCATTTTTTCAGGATTTCCGCATCCTCTGGCACCGCTATCTGTCTGACCGCCGCATACGCCATGCACTCTACGCTGTGCTTTTTCGCCATCCGGTAAATACGCTCCATCGAAAGCGCCTGCGGCTTCTCCTGCGGCTTTCTTCCTTCCAGCGCCGCCCGGAGAAGTTCGATGACGTAGAACCCTGTCTGCAAATCCAGCTCGCTTTTCTCACTCATCTCTCTTCTCCTTTCTTTTCCCTGTGCCCATCGCTTCCCATGCCGCCGTCACCGCCTCCTGAGAGACGTCACACCGCATCCGGTACAGAGGAACCCGCTTTGCAAGCTCCCCCAGAAGCTCCAGCGTCCTTTTCATCTTTTCCCTGTCCTTCGGGCGGTATGTCTGCCGAAAAAGCGCCGGATAACCGTCCGCTGGCGCAATCCGCTCCACATGATTTTCCGTCCCACGTTCGAGAAGGCAGACCGCCCGGAGAGGCGCTTTCCGGTTGCTGTCCAGACGGTGTTTGCCGCTCCAGGGAGTCCCGCACACAAAAACCGCTTCCCGCCTGACCTGAATCAGCGGTTTATCATCATTAATCACGACCGCCCTCTCCCCGAAGCGCTCCCTCCACAGACGCACATGCGTAGACTTTCCCGTACCGCTGGGCGCAGTAAAAAGATACGCTTCCCCATCTACCTCGACTGCCGAACCATGAAAAAGAAAGGTATGAAAGAAAAGCATCTCTTCACAGATTTTCCGATAAACCGCCAGACTTTCCAGATAACCTCCCGGAAAATCTTCCCCCATCCCGGCACGCTCCCGTTCGATCTCCTCCGGGGTCGCTTCAATTCGGACGCCCGGCGTTTCCGCCTCATACTCCCGGCACATCCGGGTCACATATGGGTCATGTGCCGAAATCGTAACCGGAACATCTGCAAAAATATAATTTTTCTCTGTCATACCGCTTCTCCTCCCGGTTTGTCGCTATCGTTGCAGAATCCCCTGCGCTTCCAGTTTCGTCAGAAAATTCTTCACATCCTGTTTCGCCACGCCACATTCCACGTCATAGCTATCCGTCAGCTCCTGAATCAGCGCTTCCTCCGTCGCCCCTTCTTCCAGCAGTTTCCACAGAAAGGCCCCCACGGAATTCAGCCGCACGATTCCTATCTGTTTTCCCTCTTCCGTGCCAAGCGGCACAGCCAGTGTCTCCCCTCCAATAGAATCTAAGACATATTCTCCTTTTATTTTCATTTTACAATTATCTCCTTTATTTTTAAATTCTCCATTCAAATTTATCCCACGAGATTTCCGCTGTTTTTTCTTTTTTACTATAGTAAAAGCTGACAGTTCTGTCAACCATCTGCATTTTACTCTCCGTTTTTATAAAAGGAGCAGCAGAGAGATTCTCTGCTGCTCCTTGAGGATTATGAAAAATTATTCCTCTTCTTCTCCGCCTTCCTCTTTGTTGATCGGGCTATTCATGATAACATCTTCGCATGTAATTGCAAAAACATCTACAAGCGGTGTTTCATAATTCTTTTTCATTGCTTTTCTCCTTCTTCCTATTCATTAACAGGCGACATCGTTACAACATCTGTATACATGGTATGAAGCGCTCCATTTTCATCCGTATACTGAATAAATCCTTTTACATATACGGTTTTCCCTGTGGAAGCTGTTCCAAGTGTCAGATTATAAGTATAGGTTCCGCTTGCGCCTACTTCTGAGCAATTATGCTGTTTCACCGCAGCGTCCGTCGTACCGACAGTCAGAGCATTTACTTTTCCTGCCTCATACGTTCTCAGGATACCTTCTGAAACAATGGTGCATCCTTCTACCGTATCCCAATAAATACCCATTCTCAGTTTATCTTTTCCTTCTGGTGTGCGTTCCCTGGTCTGAACCGGGAAAGAAAGCGTCGGTACAGCCACAGCTTCAGAATCTGCATATCTTGCTTCCAGGTTCATATCTGTCTTAACCCAGAAACTGTATGTGGCATTCGCACTGATCAGCATCTCACCGACATACCATCCGACAAAATACTTTCCAGTTTCCGGTTCATTTGCCTCAACCGTAATTAAAGTATCTTTCGCATAGCGGTTCTCGCTTATACTTGCCGGTTCATTCGTGATCTGTCCGTTCGCCACTGTTATCGTATATCCTTCCACACTGGAATAAACAGCTATATAAGTTACATTCGCATCCGCTGTAACCTCTTCTCCAGGAGCCACAACCGTTGCTCCATTATCCACAGTCCAGCCCTCAAACGTATATCCCGCATATGCAATTGATGTATCAGGAACCGTAACCTTGCTTCCTGCCGCTACGGTCTGTGTATCTACCACCTGATCTGAGAATAAAGAAGCTGTTTTAAATACTACGGTAACATTCTCCACTGTTGCGGTAAATACGGCTTCCAGTTCCATATCCGTGTAAACGGTGAACGTAAGCCCTGCCTCTTTCGAAAGAACCTTATTTCCATTTTTGTCTACCCAGTATGCAAACTCATATCCCTCATTCGCTGTGGCCGTCAGAGTCACCGTATCACCTGGCGTAACTGCTGATGTCTCAGGCGAAACGCTTCCGCCTTCCGTAGCTGTCGCACTGACATGGAATACACGTTCAAGACCTTCTATGGCAGCTTTCAGGCTGTCTATGGCATCACATCTTCCCCAGTCTTTTCCTGAAGCCATAGCAGTCCTGGCCGTAGATAATGCCGTATTGAATGTCTGCCACGACTCTGATGTGTAACCGTCTTCCTGCAATCCATCTGCGATATTAATCAGCCCCTGCAATTCTGCTTCAACCGTCTGATCCTTTTTGGAGTTCGACCTGGTATCCATATCCGTTACATTTTCATATGTTCTGTTCGACACCTCAATATACTTCAAATGTATGCCAGATGTCGGTGCATCTACGATTCCTACGTTAGTATTAACATCATTGTATGTTCCATTCGTTGCCTTTTTTCCAATCAGAATTTCCTCTACGGACCATTCATGCGACGTCAGGAATTTCTGGAATGGATTCCATCCATTTGCTACCCAGGAACCAGTGTTAAAACCCCAGTTCAAAGCATTGGCTGTATCGCCATCCTTCATAATATAAAGTATCTGATTCTTACTGCTGATACCCAGAGTGAATTTATGCCAGTTTGTATCCGTTACTTTCCACTGCGCCTTTGAAAAATATAATCCGGAAGAAACACCGTCACCCGTGAAGCAGATCGCTCCATTTGTACCAGCATGAGTCCTATACCATGCTGTAATATAATGACCCTGCCCATCACTGATGGTCAACAGCGGAATAGGACTTGTTTGCGCACTTGGAATCTCATCATATTTGATTGCGACATCTATGGATAACGCATCGGTATTTGCATAAAATGCCCTATCATCGTCTGTCATCTCAATCTCGGCGCCCATTGCAGGCGCATCGTATCTTACACTCATCACTGCCGCATTTACTGCATTTTCGAGTTCCGTAAGCTTCTCTTCTATATCACTGTCACTGGCTACGGCTGCTTCTAGATTCTCTTTTGCCGCAGTCACCGCCGTTACGCTTTCTGCCGTATACGGTCTTGTTTCTAACAGCGCCGCCACATCCGCAAGATACTGTGCTGCATACTCTTTGGCCGTCACTGGCACAATAAGTGGAAGAAAGCCTTGTACCCAGGCGTTTCTTTTTCTTGCCCCGATCCGGATATAGTCGCCTGCCTCTACCCTGGCGATACGGCTGACAAAGTTCTCTCCTCTTCCTACTTCCTGTGTAAGAAGTGTTTTTCCATCTGCCTGCAACATATTGCTTGCCGTATGCGTGACAACCAAATCCATCTTTTCACTAGCATGTCCGGCGCTGATGTTACTTTCCAGAGTCGCATAATAGTATCCGGCTTCCATTGCTTTCCACGCGTATCCTACCGCCTGCTGTGAAGAATTATCATTGCTGAATGTCGACGTCAGCTCATCCCTGCTGATTTTCGCATAATAATAATCACTACTAGTACCATCTCCATTCTGAAGCCACCTGTTATTCGCATCACTCGTATCATAATAAGCGCTTGATGGAATATCACTCCACAGACCGTCTACTTTAATCTGATAGTGCCAGATATCCTCCGACGTCTGCGTTCCAAGCTTTCCTGCGGCTCTCTCCGCATCCCAATACTCAGACTGTTTATAATAAGTCATCTTTTGAAACTTCGCATATAACACAGTGTCCGCAGAAACATTCTCCAACGTATAGGTACTCTCTACGCTCACCGGTTCCCCAGATGCGTCCTCTGTAGAATACCATCCCTGAAACGCATATAAACTTTCGGAATTTACAGCAGTATAAGTGACGCTTCCGCCTGCTTCCACACTCTTTGCAGATACAGAAACTGTTCCCATTGATCTGTCGCTTCCCGCCGCATAATCTGCACTTACCTTATACATGTCTCTGGCTGAATAAAGATAAGTAACTGTCATCGTTTTATGGTCTTCACTGATTTCTGCTGTTACTGGAACTGTATAATCCCCAAACTGCATTTCCGTTGGTTTATAGTTTTTCACAAACAAATATCCATCGGCTGCTGTCAGCGTCGCCACTATTGTAGCTTCCCCTTCACCTAAAACATCGTTCTCGCCAAGATTTTGACCATTCTGGCTCCATACGCTACCTGTTACTGTATATCCCTCATCATCTGATGCTCCGGTCACACTTCCCGGTACTTCTCCAACTGTCGGAAAATTTACACTCAGCTTCGGAGTCTTGACAGGGTCTGCATTATATCTAAATGCCTTTATTCTCTGCGCAGTAACACATTTACCGTCCCCGCCTCCCTGCATGGAGCGAGCTTCCAAACGAAAATGCGTTGCAGCGACTGGTTCTTCCAAAGTAATTGCCTGTTCTACATTTGCAACCGGACTCGCCAATGTTCCTTCTGCCACCACTTCGAAATCTTCATCTGTCGGCGTTCGATCCGGTGTATTCGCCGCATACAATTTATAGCTTGCGATCCAGTTATTTGTGTTATTCCTTCCCATATAAGTAACGCTTTGGAATACGACAGAATTTCCAAAGCCAGAGCCAATCCAGGGAAATTTACTTACAAAGACATCGTTTTTAGCGGTAATTGTCTCACCTTCCGTTAACTGTCCCCAATCATCATATCTTGAATGCCACCAGTGCGCAGTATCATCAAACGCCCACGTCGCACCTCCATCGTCTGTATATCTCACAGGTATCTGCTGCGTATTGGCCGCTGCATTCGCAATCAGTGTCGCATCATCCACCTGGACAGTATCCACTGTGATGGAATTCCCAACATCTTCCGCCGCATCCACGACACTTTCTGTATCCGCAGCGTCTGGCTCATCTATTTCTTCTTCAACTGCCAATTCTGCCGCCGCATCCGGCTCTGCTGCGTCGTCAACGATCTCCAGCTCTCCGTTCCCGGCCGCATATGCGCTTAAGCCTGTCCCCGGAACGCTTGCCAGAATCATAGCCGCCGACAACACGCTCGCTAAAACTCTTTTAAACTTCATACTCTCTTCTCCTTTTCTTTGCATTGTTTTTCTTAATCTGATACTCCTCGTTCTGCCGTCCCTCTCTGCTGCCCTTTCTCACGTCCAATTCCACACAGGCGGCTCTCTTTTTTCCTTCTTCCCTCCCGCTTCTTATAAAATTTTCACTTACGGAAAATGCTGATTACCCCACTTTCCTATAATTATTTAGATTATAGCATCCATATTTTTCTTTTTCAACAAAAATAATTTCCATTTTTTTATCCGGATTGGATGTTGCCGGGAAAAATTGACAAGTACCCGCCGATATGCTATGTTGAATCAAAAAGCACAGGCAGCCCATCGCTTTCCCTGTGCTGCCGCGGTGATGAAATGAAAAAAGAATTTTATAATTTGAGTGAATGCGAACCCTTCATACGGGCGGTTCTGGAAAAAGGCGGCGCTTTTCCCTTCTATCCACAGGGAACAAGCATGGAACCTGCCATCTGCGCAGGCTGGGATATGGTCGTGCTCTCCCCGCTCCCCCGACAGTTAAAAAAATATCAGATCGTTCTCTATAAGCGTGACAACGGCGCTTTTGTTCTGCACCGCATCATCCATATAAACGATTCTTCCTTCACCATGCGGGGCGATCATCAGTTTCTCTCAGAACCCGGTATCCGCAGGGAGCAGATGATAGGTATCGTCACGGAACTTGTACGGGACGGCCGTACCATCCACATAAACGATACCGCTCACCGTATCCTCGCTGTTCTTTGGGTACGGACTGCTTTTGTACGCAGGGTGTGGCGGCGGTTTCTTGCCTCAATCCGCTCTGTCCTTCACAAGCTCCTATGATTTTCGGATAACGCCTTCCAAATTCCTGATTGATGCTGGGGAAAATCAAGCAAAAGCATATTGAAAAAAGGGTCTGCATATGCTATAATGCCAATAGGCAAAAAGAAATAAAAAGTCCATGTTGACAAAGAAACGAATCCCCGAACCGTGTTGTGGCACAGTCCGGGGATTCTTCTTTTCTTTTACAGTGGCAAAGCACCCACCAGGCTATTTGTTGCTCTTGTCATCGCCGTCTAACCATTTGATGATGTAGTGGCAGGCTACACCAGCCGCGATAGCGATTAAAAAAGAAAGAAAAAATTCCATGTTGACACCTCCTCCCTGTTGCCGGGTATCGGTGAGCAACATAATAATTATAACATATCACTTAATGTCATTCTATATTTTTTTCAAAAAGAGACTGCGAACCTTTCATACGGGCAGTTTTGGGAAAAGGCGGCGGTTTCTTACCTCAATCTGCTCTGTCCTTCACAAGCTCATATGATTTTCGGATAACGCTTTCCAGCTTGTCCTGGGAATTCAATTGCTCGCATTCAATGCAAAGCACGCCTCTGGTGTCCGGCACTGCATGGAAATCCCTGTGATACCGCTCCGCTTCTTCTACGGAAACCGCCTCTTCCGCCTGTACCTGTATCTTCCATGCCTGATGGCTTCCTGTGATTTCCAGAAACAGATTCTTATTGTCCAATTTCTTATAGTAAAAACTCGTACTTATATAGTCGCTGCCCAGATTATTCCGCACGTTTTTAATCACAAGCTCAAAGTTCTCTGCAATCTTGCAGACATCCTCCGTCACGAAAGGCTCCTTGTTCATTTTGAAAACCGTAAGCAGACGAATCACCAGATTCAGGACAATCCCCACTAAAATTCCCAGGCTCATCCCCTTAAATTCCGTCTCAAGAATTGTCACTTTGATTTTTGACAAACCCGCAATCAAAACTGCCGCCGTCAAAAGCAGGTTGGATATTTTATCATAATTTACCTGCCGGTCAATCAGCAGCTTGATTCCCGGTACTGCAATCACACCCATAAGCGACAGACTGATTCCACCGATAATAGGCTCCGGGATATTCTGTATAAAACACAAAACCGGGCCAACAAATGCAATCACCATCGACAACAGTGACGCAAAGAAGAATTGTCTGACATCCGCAAAGGAATTAATTCTCATGACTGCGATATTTTCCGCATAAAGGGTCAAAGGCGTCCCCTTTAAAACAGCAGAGCTTACAAATGCGGCGCCGTTCGCTAAAATGGAATTAGATAACGTTGTATTTGATGTCCCGGCATCTACACTCCTCTTCACATTCTCCGTCATAATTTTCCGCGCGATATGTTCTGAAAATATAATAAAGGTTGGCGGCAGAATCATAATCAGAAACGGAAAGTGGAACCTGGGCGTTACGAGCTGAAATTCCGGGCACACAAAGACATCTGTTTGAAAGACCGGTGAAATGTCCCAGTACCGGGAAGCGATGCAAATCACGCTGACCACCATAAATGCCGTGAAAATGGCCGCATTCTTCAGCACTCTTCTTTTCAGAAGCGAAAGGACAATAAAAAGCCCCACTACCCCCAGGGCAATCAAGGTCTCTACTGTAAAACTTCCGTTTGCCAGCCCCGCCATATCCACTGCCTGATTCGATAATTCCAGGCCAATCAATGAGATCGCCGGCCCCATGACCGGAGGCGGGATCAAAAAATCGATCACTTTGTTGAGGTTTTTCTCATCAATATGGCACAGGATTCCCAAGACAAGCAAAACTGCCGCTGAAAAAAGATAAGCGCCAAAGATATAGGACAATATCTCTTCCCGCGGCGCGTGTTGAAAATACTGGCAGATATAACAGGTAACGCCAATATACGCAAAGCTGGAACCCAGATACCCCGGCAGGCGTCCTTTGGTGACAGCCAGAAACAGTAAGGTTCCGGCTCCGGCAGCCAGCAGCACATTCGAAATATGAAAAATCGTCACCCCCGCAGCACGGTTCACCATAATAGGCATAAGAATCGTTGCCGGAAGCATAGCCAGAAAATTTTCAAAAACTGCGGAAATCCCGCCTTTGTTAAAAAAACTGTATATTCCCCTGCTCATTCGAATCCATCACCCTTTCCCAATCACTTCATGTTTGTTTTATTATACAGGTTTATCTGTTATTCGACAAATGCCGGGAATCATATTCGCCCGTTCATACATCATAATCCGTTTTTTTATTTGCTTTTCATCAGCCTGCTTCTTACAAGCCCCCCCAAATTCTCCTTTAATAATAGCATAAGGGATAGGAAATTCCCCATAAAATAATGTTCGCTCCCTGATGTGCGGCTTATATCTGATTCATGGGGTGCCACACAACCGCCCCTGTTTCTTTGCATTTAAAGATTCTAAAATAGCCGATATTTATTGGATCGTCCCGATTTGATCAAGATATGAGAAGTGCAAACGAATGTCCCATTAGAATTGATAACAGAGTAGCATCTGACGTGGAAAGGAATGCCCGTAGTGTTCTGGCTATGGCAAAACGCGGTGCAAAGGTCATTTTTCCTGATGTATTCAAAATCTACCATAGCCTTGAACAACAGCTTCAGCAAGAAAGGCAAAGATAAGCCACCCTCATCTCTGCCCTCTGAATAAACTCTTTCACACTCTGAATCTGTACCCAACCCCCCAGATTGTCTCAATATACTGGGGCTTTGCCGTATTAAGCTCTATCTTCTCCCGAATCTTCTTAATATGCACCGTAACGGTGGCAATATCCCCTACTGACTCCATATCCCAGATTTCGGAAAACAGTTCCTCTTTCGTAAACACATGGTTCGGATTCTCCGCAAGAAAAGTCAGAAGGTCAAATTCTTTCGTGGTAAAGGTCTTTTCTTCTCCGTTCACCCAGACCCTTCTGGCGGTCTTATCGATCTTAATCCCCCGAATCTCAATAATATCATTCTGCGGTGCGTTCGTGCTGACCAGCCGCTCATAGCGGGCCATATGCGCTTTCACTCTCGCCACCATCTCACTCGGACTGAAAGGCTTCGTCATGTAATCGTCGGCTCCCAGGCCCAGCCCTCTAATCTTATCAATATCATCCTTCTTTGCCGACACCATCAGAATCGGCGTATTCTTATGGTTCCGGATTTCCTTACAGATTTCAAATCCGTCCATCTCCGGCAGCATCAAATCCAGAATAAACAGATCAAACTCCTCGGACAGCGCGCGCTTTAAACCCACGTCTCCCCGGTTTTCAATCTCCACTTCAAATCCGCTCAGCTCCAGATAATCTTTCTCCAGGTCTGCAATGCTCTCTTCATCCTCAATAATAAGTATCTTACTCATTGACTGGCACCTCCTGATATTTTCTGAGTACAAAGAACATGATCGTTCCCGCCCCTAATTTACTGCTCGCCCATATCTTTCCGCCGTGATCTTCCATAATCTTCTTTACAATAGAAAGGCCAATCCCGCTGCCTCCCTGTGAAGAATTTCTGGATGCGTCGGTGCGGTAAAACCTGTCGAAAATCATCGGCAGATCTTTCGCTGCGATTCCCTTTCCATTGTCCTCGATCTCCACCTGTATGAAATCGCCCACATCCTTTACCCGGATGCTGATATAGCCTTTCGGCTTGTCCAGATATTTGACGGAATTTCCAATAATATTGTTAATCACCCGCTTGATCTGCTCTGCGTCGGCAATAATCTGCGTATCCTTATCCACATAATTAAAATACGAAAGCTCGATGTCCTCAGCCTCCAGCTCCAGCCCCACTTCCTCTACGCAATCTCTAAAGTAATCGGTAACATTGATCTTACTGAACGTATATGGAATCCGGTTCGTGTCAATCTTGGAATAAAAAGTCAGCTCGTTAATCAGGCGGTCCATTTCATTCGCCTTATTGTAAATGGTGCGGATGTACCGGTCCATCTTCTCAGGCGTGTCCGCCACGCCGTCCATAATCCCCTCCACATAGCCTTTCACCGCTGTAATCGGCGTTTTCAGGTCGTGGGAAATATTACTGATCAGTTCCTTATTCTCCCTGTCATACTCCACCTTCTGTACTTCCGTCTCTTTTAGGCGCCGCCGCATCTCCTCAAAATCCCGGCACAGCTCGCTGATCTCGTCCTCACCCTCTGCATCCAGCACAAAATCCATATTTCCATCCTTGATGTTCTGTGTGGCAAGCTTCAGCTTTTTCAGAGGGATACTGATACCGCTGTAAATCCATGCCGTGAGCAAAAGCGCCGTTACCATAAGAATCACGATCATCGTCACCACCATATCCCGCACAAAGGACTTAACCTGCGGCACCATCGCATTCACTTCCGTAATAACGAATGCGCTTCCCTGTGTCTGGTCGGCAAAGCGTAAGTCTACCTGCTTCACAAAGGATTTGACATTTTTCCCAATATAAACGCCACTGTCCGACGCCTCGCTGGACTCTCCGAATTCCGGAAGCTCTTCAAAAAGCTCCGTCACATTCCCGCTGCTCCCGGAATAATAAAGCCCGTCTCCTCTTCTCACGATCAGATAAGAGCTTCGCCCCTTAAGCTCCGTATTGAGTTCCTCCAGATATGCCGTGTTCAGATATTTTTCCGCATCCGTCTGTGCGTCCGCCTGCATTCTTTCAAAAATCTTCTGCGTAAATTTACTGACCATCTGCACAGAATTCGACAGAGACTCATACGTCACGTCCTCAATATCATAACTCTCCTCAATAGAACGAATCTGATAGTTTCCAAACCACACAAAAGCGATGCTTGCCATGAGCACGGGCACAAAAATAATCACAAAAAAAGCTATGGTAAGCCTTGTCTTTAATTTCATCATCCGCCTCCAAAATCCATATACTTCATCATACCATAAATGCACGCCCATTTCACCTAAACAAATTTTTTGGATTCTAAACTTTTTATAAACTGGATGACGCCAGGATTGTGGGAGCACGAAGTGCGGAACAATCCGTATGGCGTCTTTTAACTCCAATACCAACTGAATCAAAACGTCAAAAAACCGGCTCCCCGCAGGTCATACCTTTCAGGAACCGGCTTCTATTCTTTTCAAAAGGGCATTTCTTTTACGCCAGGTATTTTTTCAGCTCCTCCACTCTGTCCAGCTTCTCCCACGGGAGATCCAGGTCATTCCGTCCGAAATGTCCGTATGCCGCCGTCTGCTTATAGATCGGCCGGCGCAGATCCAGCATCTTAATGATGCCTGCCGGACGAAGGTCAAAATTTTCTCTCACAATCTCCGTCAGCTTCTCGTCCGAAAGCTTTCCGGTTCCGAAAGTATCCGCCATAACGGAGGTTGGCTGTGCTACGCCGATTGCATAAGAAAGCTGAATCTCACATTTCTCCGCCAGTCCCGCCGCCACGATGTTTTTCGCCACATAACGCGCCGCATACGCCGCGGAACGGTCTACCTTCGTACAGTCCTTTCCGGAAAAAGCGCCGCCGCCGTGTCTCGCATAGCCGCCGTAAGTATCCACGATAATCTTACGCCCGGTCAGGCCGCTGTCCCCGTGAGGGCCGCCGATGACGAAACGCCCCGTAGGATTGATAAAGAATTTCGTTTTGTCATCGATCATATCCTGTGGGAGAATCACATCAAATACATACTTTTTAATATCCTCGTGAATCTGCTCCTGTGCCACGTCCGGGTCATGCTGCGTGGAAAGAACGACTGCGTCCAGCCTGGACGGTTTTCCGTTCTCATCATATTCCACACTGACCTGCGTCTTTCCATCCGGCCTTAAATACGTCAGCGTCCCGTCTTTGCGGACTTTCGTAAGCTGTAACGCCAGCTTATGCGCCAGAGAGATCGGGTACGGCATATACTCCTCCGTCTCATTGCTGGCATACCCAAACATCATTCCCTGATCGCCGGCCCCGATCGCTTCGATTTCTTCATCCGACATCTCATTTTCCTTCGCTTCCAGCGCCTTATCCACGCCCATCGCAATGTCTGTGGACTGCTCGTCGATCGCTGTGATAACGCCGCAGGTATCTGCGTCAAATCCGTATTTTCCTCTGGTATATCCGATTTCCCTTACCGTGTCGCGCACGATTTTCTGGATATCCACATACGCCTTCGTCGTGATCTCTCCCATGACCAGCACCAGCCCTGTCGTGGTCGCCGTTTCACATGCCACCCGGCTCATCGGATCCTGCGCAAGCAGAGCGTCCAGAATCGCGTCCGAAATCTGGTCGCACATTTTATCCGGATGTCCCTCGGTTACTGATTCAGAAGTAAACAATAATTTCTCCATGAAATCCTCCTTTGTCTGCTGGTTATATCTTCTCTTGATTTATCTCCTGTCCGTACAGAAAAAAAATCCGCCTAAGCGGATCTCCTATCTTCATCGATAAGTAAATCCTCTTATTGTTCGATCGCTCGCTCAGGTTGGCACCTTCCTCGAAAGGGGTTGCCGTGGTTTCACAGATCCTTTGTATCTCCACCACTCTGAATAAGAGAAAATATAATTCTATTTCTTTTACGCCTATTACCATAACCTATTTCCCGGTATCCGTCAAGTACCAAAATAGATCAGCCGCTGCATATGCGCAGCGGCCGCTGTTTATCCAACTCTCAATTTAAATTTCTGTATTTCCCGTTCCGTCGAAACCTTCTCGATCTCGGCTCCCAGGCTCCTCAGTTTTTCCTCAAAGCTCTCGTATCCTCTCTGAATATATACGATGTCGTCTACGATCGTAATTCCTTCCGCCGCAAGTCCTGCGATCACGAGAGCCGCGCCCGCACGGAGATCCGGGGCGCTGACACGCGCGCCGGTCAGCTTTTCCACGCCGGTAATGATGGCTGTATTCCCTTCCACCTTCACGGAAGCGCCCATCCGGGCAAGCTCGTCAATATATTTAAAACGATTCTCAAAAATGCTCTCTGTCACGATGCTGGTTCCCTGCGCCAGAGCCAGCGTCACGCCGATCTGCGGCTGCATATCGGTGGGATAGCCAGGATAAGGCAGCGTCTTGACATTCGTGTTCGTAAGCCTTTTTGACGCCACCACGCGGACTGCGTCGTCAAACTCTTCCACCTCACATCCGATTTCCACGAGCTTCGCTGTCGTGGCCTCCAGATGCTTTGGTATCACATTCTTTACCATCACATCGCCCTTCGTCGCCGCCGCCGCAAACATAAAGGTTCCGGCTTCGATCTGATCCGGTATGATGGAATACTCTGTTTTATGCAGCCTCTCAACGCCCCGGATACGGATGACGTCCGTCCCCGCGCCCTTGATATTGGCTCCCATGCTGTTTAAAAAGTTCGCCACGTCCACCACATGCGGCTCTCTCGCTGCATTTTCTATGATCGTGCGTCCCTCCGCCATCGCTGCCGCCATCATAATATTGATGGTCGCTCCTACTGAAACCGTGTCGAGGAAAATATGGCTGCCATGCAGCTTCTCAGCCTGCGCTATGATCGCGCCATTGCGGATACTGACTTTGGCTCCCAGAGCCTTAAAGCCTTTCAGATGTAAATCAATCGGCCTGCTGCCGATATTGCATCCGCCCGGAAGCGGAACTTCTGCCTTCCTGTACTTTCCGATCATGGCTCCCAGCAGATAATAAGAAGCCCTGATTTTCTTAATATATTCATAATCAACGCTCATATCGTGGATTCCCGAACCGTTGATCGCCACTTTATTTCTTGTAATCCTGTCTACGTCTGCGCCGATTCCGCCAATCGCTTCCAGCAGCACATTAACATCCTGAACATCCGGCAGATTCTCAAGAACAACCGTCTCATCCGTCATAATAGCTGCTGCCAGAATGCCAAGCGCCGCATTCTTCGCACCGCCGATCTCCACCTCACCGACTAACGGGCTTCCGCCCTTTATAATATACTGTTCCATAAACACCTCAAATTTATACTTACCCCTGACTTCAAAAATCTCTCAGGCATTCCCCTTAAACGCCTGACATCTCTCTTTACTTTTTGTGTTTCCTTCGTTCTTGAAACCCCGGAATCTCCGGTTCTCTCCTCAACATTATATCACATTCTCCCCTTTTGTAAATAAAAATTAAGATTTCAGTAACTTTTCATGATTTTTTTCATCCGTTTTCTATGTTTTTACAGCGGTTCTTACATTCTGACTTATGAAATATTTTATCTTCTTTGGCATCCGGCATAAAAACACATTTCTTTTATCCGGACCGCATAGATATAAAGAAACAGTGGTTACATACAGGTGGTTTATGCAAAAAAACAAACGCTCTCTTATCCTCAGACTTCTGATGATTCCCGCAGTCCTGCTGCTCATTCTTTCTGTGCGGTTCTACGCGGATAATAAAGAATTTACGGATTTCACACAGGAGATGTTCCGCAGCGAAATCACGGGAAACACGCTGAATCTCCACTATACCCTCTCCAATCCAAAGGCTTTTGACATTGAAAACTATCCCATCACGCTCGGAAGCGCCGACCCTGAGACCTTTGCCCAGGGTATCGCCACTCTGGAGAACTACCGCGCGGCGCTTTCCCAGATGTCCTATAAGAACCTGTCGAAGCCAAACCGTCTCACCTTCGATATCCTCTCCTCCTATCTGGACGTGCAGGAAGAGGGAAAGGATTTCGCTCTCTACGCCGAACCGCTCGGCCCTTCCATCGGTACGCAGGCACAGCTTCCCGTTCTTCTTGCGGAATACACCTTTCGAAACCTGGAGGACGTCAAAGAATACCTGACGCTTCTCTCCCAGATGGATACCTACTACGCCTCCCTTCTGGAATTTGAAAAGGAAAAGTCGGACGCCGGGCTGTTCATGAGCGACCGCAGCGCCGATCACATCATTTCCCAGTGCCAGGCTTTTATCCACGCGGATGAAAACTTTCTTCTCCCGATCTTTGAAGAAAAAATCGAAGCTCTCGAATGCCTTTCCGCAGACCAGAAAACCGCTCTGGCCGCAAAGCACGAAGCCATTGTAAAAAACCATGTGCTTCCGGCTTATCAGCTTCTGATTAACGGCCTGACTTCCTTAAAAGGAACCGGGAAAAACGCCGGGGGACTGGCAAACTTTGAGCATGGCAAAGAATATTACGAATATCTGGTAAAGGACAGTACCGGATGTTATGATTCTATCGCCGATGTGGAAAAGCGGATTCAGAAACAGCTTCTGTCCGATTTCAGAAAGCTCCAGGCTCTGATCTCGGAGCATCCCGAAGCGCTCAATCTGGCAGCCGCTTCTTCCCTCTCCGTTTCCGATCCATCCTCGATTCTGAAAGACCTTCAGAAAAAGATTGCAAAAGACTTTCCCTCCCCTCCGGCAGTCTCCTGCGATGTAAAGTATGTCCACAAATCCCTGGAGGATTTCTTAAGTCCGGCCTTCTACCTGACGCCTCCTGTCGATAATCTTTCCTCCAATGTGATCTATATCAACAATATCTCCGGCTATTCTCCGCTGGAGCTGTACACCACCCTCGCGCACGAAGGATATCCGGGGCACCTCTACCAGACCGTTTTTTCCGGCAGCGTCCCCTCCAATCAGGTGCGGAACGTCCTGAATTTCGGCGGATATGTGGAAGGATGGGCGACTTATGTGGAAATGTACGCCTATTCTCTGGCCGACGTAGATGCCGCGGTATCTGAACTGTACCGACTGAACCGCTCCATCACGCTTGGGATTTCCAGCGCTCTTGACATCGCCGTCCACTACCACGGCTTTACCAGGGAACAGGTGACAGACTATCTCTCAAAGGTCGGATTCCAGAGCGGCAGCGCCGCCGACTCTCTGTACGATATGCTGATCGAAGCGCCCGCAAATTATCTGAAATACTACGTTGGATACCTGAATTTCATAGATTTAAGAGACGCTGTAAAAGAAAAAGAGGGTGAAGATTTCACCCTGAAAGAATTTCACAAAAAAGTTCTGGAAATCGGCCCTGCGCCTTTTTCCGTGCTGAAAAAATACCTGCTTCCGGAAGACTCCCGCTAACCCCGGAGCCTTCCGGCTCCGGGCGTTATTCTTCTACGAACACATCTTTTCCCATACCGCAGACCGGGCATACCCAATCCTCCGGCAGATCTTCAAAAGCTGTTCCCGGTGCGATTCCGCCATCCGGATCGCCCACCTCCGGGTCATACACGTAGCCGCATGGTTCACATACATATTTCTTCATTTTCTTTACCTGTCCCTTTCTTTTTATCATATTTCTTTTTGGCGTCCCCTTTCCGCTGCCGGACGGGGATGACGACAGGAGAATTATAACACTCTTCCAGCGTCTCTACAAGAGAAAACCGCCCATAGCGGGCGGTCTTTTCTCTTGCCGGATTATTCCAGATAAATGCCGTCTGTACAAGCGGGACGGCTCTCTGCATCAGTCCCCTTCGATGCGGAATAAGTTCCCCGCAGACGATAATAGGCACCCGTTTCCAGCGAATACGTTTCCGACGTCTCTACAAAAAAATAGTCTCTCGCCGTCGCCGTCTTCTGGACAACTGGCTCCCATTCATTTCCTACCAGCTTTTCCAGATAAAGATACACACGCACCCTGTCGCACGTCTGATGGCAGGATGTCTCTCCTTCAATATCCACGACTCCATTTCCTCTGTTGATTAGCCGGCCAAATCCTCTGGCCAGAAGTCCGCTGCGAAGCTGGTTTTCAAAGCCAGCCTGCGCCTCCGTATCGCTCGTGAGCAGCGAGCCGTCCACGATCTCCCCGTCCCGCGGCCCTGCGGCATCCGCCCGGATTCCGGTCAGATGCAGGCAGAACACCATACCCAACAGTGTCAACGCTCCTAAAATCCCTTTTCTCATGGCTTTCTCCTTTGTATGCTTCATTTCTTAAACACTTCTTTTATAGCGTATCCGGAAAAATCTCGCAAGGCTCGTTTTCCCCAGTACCTGGTTTCAGATTCTTTTAAAAAGCAAGCCCCTGCACCACCTTTAAAAACGCTTCCCGCTCCATTTTTCCTGCCAGTACATAATAACCATCTTCACATTCCAACTCTGCCACATAGGAATGCTCACCATCCGTGTATACTGTCTCATAAATCTGTACTGGTATTTCATTTACCCTGATCCTGAATTCATCCGACAGTTCTCCCCCGAAGGTCTGGTTCATAACAGAAGCTCCCGCCCGTTTACGGATACTCAGAGTTACGATCATCTCTCCATACGTATAAAAAACCGAGCCATCACGCAGCCCTTCGCTGAGAAAATAGCTGTCATACGCCATCCCCTCCGCCAGACAGGTCAGCCGGGGAACCGGAATGCCCAGTTTTTCTTCGATCTCTTCATACGCTTCCCCTTCTTCCCTGTCACGATTGAAAACGGTCCCTTTTGTATCCACAACAGCGCGCTGTGAGCCATTTCCGATGATGGTATTCACCATCCCCATGATATACTGCCGGTTCGCCTCGCTCGACATACTGACCGCAAACACACAGATCAGCACGGTGGCCGCCATCTGGACGAATCTTTTTATATACCGTCTCCTGCCCTGCGCCTGCACTTTCCTGCCGAGCTGCAATGCCTCCCAGTCCTCCTCGGACAGCATGGAGCGCAGATCCGGCGTCTCTTTTTCCGGCGCTTTTTCTTCCGCGTCGTCCTCCTCCCACTTTCCCTCTTTCTTTAACTGCTCCACGATTCGGTCGAACAGCTCAGGCGAAGCGTCGATATTACGGATTTCTTTTCTCCGCTCCATTTCGCTTTCCCATCTCTTCGAATCTTCACGGAACTGATTTCTGAAAAATTCCCCCCACGCTTCTTCCTCTTCCATATCCTCCGGGGATGGAAACATATTTATTTTTTTCTTCTCCATAAAAAATGTCTCACTCCCTTCTTGACATTTTCCCATAACAGTATAAGATTAACATATACTATCTATTTGGAGGATTATTATGAAACGTATCATACTTACCGGCGGAGGTACTGCCGGTCATGTCACACCAAATATTGCTCTCGTTCCGACACTTCGGAAACTGGGTTATGATATTCATTATATTGGCTCATATGACGGTATTGAGCGAAAATTAATTGAAGAACTGGATATTCCTTACTATGGAATCGACTCTGGAAAACTGCGCCGCTATTTTGACCCAAAGAACTTTACAGACCCATTCAAGGTCATCCACGGCTATGGACAGGCGAAAAAGCTCGTCAAACAGATTAAGCCGGATGTGGTTTTTTCAAAAGGCGGATTCGTCACCGTCCCGGTCGTGATCGCCGCTCACAAGCATCATGTGCCCGTCATTATTCACGAATCGGATATGACGCCGGGACTTGCAAACAAGCTGTCCATCCCGTCTGCCGACAAAATATGCTGTAACTTTCCGGAAACTATGGCGCACCTGCCAGAAGGCAAAGCCGTTCTGACAGGCTCGCCGATTCGTCAGGAACTTCTTCTTGGAAATAAGCTGAACGCCCTGAACTTCTGCGGTTTTACTGCAAACAAACCTGTGCTAATGATTATCGGCGGCAGCCAGGGTTCCGCTGTCGTAAATGACGCCATGCGCGGCATTCTGCCGGAACTTTTAAAGACCTTCCAGGTCATTCATCTCTGTGGAAAAGACAAAGTAGATCACTCATTGGATCATCTGGAAGGTTATGTTCAGTTTGAGTACATCAAAAAAGAGCTGGCAGACCTTTTCGCCCTTGCGGATGTATGTGTTTCCAGGGCCGGAGCCAACGCCATCTGTGAAATTCTGGCGCTCAGAAAGCCAAATCTTTTGATTCCGCTCTCTGCAAACGCCAGCCGGGGCGATCAGATTCTAAACGCCGCATCCTTTGAAAATCAGGGCTTCAGCGAGGTTCTTACCGAAGAACAGCTCGCTCCCACCCTCCTGATTCCACGAATTATGAAACTCTACGAAAACCGTGCCTCTTATATTGCCGCAATGGAAACCAGCGAACAAAACGACGCCATTTCGAAAATCATCTCGCTCCTCGAAGAAGCTGTTCACTGACCCCATTCACATTCGTATTCTTCTCCATACTTACGGCGAATGTAATTTCTTGCACGATATAATCTGGCGCTTAATGCCTGCGGACTCATTCGCAGGTATTTCGCCGCCTCTTTGATCGGCAATCCATAAAGGCAGACGGCGAGAATGATTTCATACCATTCTCTGTTGACGTCCCGCAAATCATCCAGAATCCGAAAAGAAAGTCTCTCTTGCGCCACACGTTCCACGATCCGCTCGGTATTATCCCACACCGTACGTTCCGCCCTTTTCTGATACATCTGTTCCAGCTTTTCTTTTCTGACCTTCTGTTTTCTGAAATAGTCAACGATCGCATTCCTTGTCGCTATAATCAGCCACGATTTCACGCTTTCGTCCCTGACCTTATCCAAATTCTCATAAAGCGCGGTAAAAACCTGCTGGCTGATCTCCTCTGCCAGATAAATATCTCCCACGCGCTCATATGCAATCTTCATTACCAATCTACGGTAGCTCTCGTAAATTTCCGTAAATCTCTTATTTTTCATTTGTAACTGAGACCCTTCCCTCGCTATTTTTTATCGTTTACTCATGGTTCCTGCTTCAAAATCTCTAAAATCTGGTCTCTGGCTTCTTCGGTCAAAGTTCCCTGACGCCATGTAAGCCCCGCTCCATCCTCCTCATATCTGGGAATCAGATGGATATGAAAATGAAACACGGTCTGTCCCGCGGCAGCCCCATTGTTCTGTACCAGATTAAATCCATCGCACTTTAAGGCGTCCTTCATTTTCTTCGCCATTTTCCTGGCCAGCGCAAACGCCCCCGTCACCCATTCCTCCGGCATTTCAAAAACATTTTCAAAATGCTCCTTCGGTAAAATCAAAGCATGGCCTCTGGTCGCCGGATTTAAATCCAGAATTACCCGAAACGCTTCGTCCTCATACACAGTTGCGGACGGAATCTCTCCATTTGCGAGTTTGCAGAAAATACAATTCTCTTCTCTCATCGTTTTTCTCCCTTCCTACACGTTCTACTTACTCTTTCCTTTTATAGTAATTCTTTTGCCGGATATTGTCAATAAGAAGTATTTGAAAATTTTACCATACGATGATAAACTTATCCTAAGGTCGACAAAAACCCCAAGGGAGATAAAAACTATGTCCGAACAGCACCAGCTTGAAGCACTGAAAAAAATAATTGAAGAACAGAAAGTCGCGATTTCGCAGATTTCCCATGAAATACGCAATCCTGTAACTCTGATCAACAGTTCCCTGCATCTGATTCAAAAACAGCACCCGGAAGTCCGGGATTTTCCATTCTGGAATAACACCATGCAGGACCTGGCATATCTGCTGCGTCTTCTGGATGAAGTCTCTCATTACAACAATGGGATGACTCTTCACCCGGAATCCCTGGATACCAGTCAATGGCTGACAGAAATCACTTCTGTTTACCATCATACCGTTTCCGCGCCTTTTCGCTTTTCTTCTCACATTCCGCAGAATCTTCCATGCCTGCATGCAGACCCTGTGAAACTGCGCCAGGCTGTTTCCAATCTGATTCGAAACGGATTTGAATCCTTAAAAGAAGAAGGCGAAGTAACTTTAGACGCCTCGGCAGATGACCAGCATCTGATCCTTTGCATTACCGACACAGGGTGCGGAATCCCTCAGGAATACATAGATACGCTGTTTCTGCCTTTTGTAACGCATAAATCCGACGGAACGGGACTTGGTCTTTCGATTACCAGACGAATCGTCGAAGCACACGGCGGAACCATCCGTCTTGATACGACCCCCGGCAAGGGGACTTCTTTTACCATCCTGCTCCCTCTTGGCTGACACGATTTTCCCTGTGCGGCCTTCGATACAAAAGCGCCGCCAGAAGCAGTCCGGAAAGAAAGCCTCCCACATGGGCGGCATTATCCACGCCGGTTGAAGTGAATCCCTCAAGAAGTGTCAGCGCCGCCATCAGAATCAGCCGTTTGCCTGTAAACCCATCCACGCTTCCCCGATTGACAATCACCACATAGATCAATGCTCCGATCACCGCAAAGATTGCGCCGGAGGCTCCTGCGGATACTGCATAATCTGCACTGCCAAGTTCCAGGCCACAGGAAACGATATTCGCCAGAATACCTCCGCCCAGATATATGATCAGATACCGAACCGGGCCTACGGCATGTTCCAGCGCATCTCCCAAAAAGATAAGCGTCAGCATATTATAAAAAAGATGCTCAATCCCAAAATGCAGAAACATGCAGGTAAAAAGTCTGTAATATTCTCCATACTCCAGAATCCAGGGGGTATAGCTTGCCCCATGCTCCAGCATAAACCTTGTATCTTCCGTATTCCCCAGTATTTCCAGAATCAGAAAAACCGCAACATTCGCCACAACGATCAGAAGATTACACTTTGTCCTGGATTTCAAAAAATCTTTCATTTCTTCCATACAGATCCCCCTCTGAATACGCAAAGGCAGGCCATGTCTGAAACCTTTGGCATACTCTTATGTCAAGTCATATAAATGATGTTCGGGTCAAAAGATGCCATACGGATTGTTCCGCACTTTGTGACCCTGGCATCATATAAGTAGTTCTGTCTGAATATTATATTCCGCAGTTCCGTATACTGTCAATACCAAATGTGGCGCTCCTTCGTTGAAAAATTCCCGAACCGGGTATTTCTCTCAGGATTCTTCGAAAAGATACCCCGTTTCCGCAAAGAAAATCTCGTCCCCTCCGCATATCTGCCGATACTCATTCGATGCCAGACGTTTTCCGTTCAGGAATGTCCCATTGGTAGAGTTTAAGTCCATCAGAAAATAGTCCTCTCCCCTCTTTTCGATCTGGGCATGAATTCGGCTGATGACCGGAAGATCAAGAAGCAGATCTGCCTGCCCTTTCATCTTTCCGACCGTAAATTTTTCTTTGCTGACCGTGACGCTCCCCTGCAAATCCGGCCGCAGGCTCACCAGCACGGGCGTCCCCTTTTTATTTTCCTTTTGAAGAAGCATCGTCTGCCCGTAAAATTCCTCAGGCTCTTCCTGAAAATCGCAGATTTCTTCTGACGGACTCCCCTGGACTTCCTCTAATACCTTCCTTTGCCCGCACACAATCTCCTCTTTTGTTTCTCCTGTCCATCCATCCTTTTGTTTCTTTGTCCGATGTCTTTTCTTTTTCTCTTTTCTCTGCTCTGTTTTTTCCTTTTGCCCCACAAAGGCATAGAAAAAAACACCCGCCGCTAAAAACAGCGCGCCGCCTGCCTGCGTCAACGTAAAAATATGAAAATGTACCAGCGCCGCCCCGCCTGCGGCACACAAAAAACAGGCGGCTGCCATTCCTGCGGCTTTCTTTCGCTTTCCGGCTCTTCGTATCCGCTCCTGTCCTGTTTCTGTTCTGCAAGGCGGAATTTTTTCTTTCCGGACAGCGTTTGGCGGCGTCTGCTCCGGCGACGGCGGTTTTTCGCAGCTCTCTTTCTCTCCCCCGAAATCCTGATACAGCTTCCCGACTACATCCTTTACACAGTAATCTTCCACAGACGTCTCCATATAAAGGCGATACCCGGAAAGAATCGCCCTCTCATCCTTATGATTCAGCTTTTTCAGAAGATACTCCGCCAGCTCCCGAAAAGCTTCCTGAAAATCTCCCCCGAAAAAAGGCAGAAAGCAAACGCTGATCTCTCTTGTCTCCACATCCATATAAAGAAACTCCGGCTCCAGAATCAGCCCTTCCTCCTCTAAAAAGAACCGGGATATCTGTTCCAGCGCCCTGCCGATTCCCTGTGCCACAGCCTGTATCTCCTCATACCCTGCCGGACGCTGCTCCAGAACCCGCGACAACGGCTGGCGCGAGGTGATCTCATAGCATAAAAAAGCCTTTCCGTCTACCATCTGCTTTTTACACCGCAAAAGCCCCGGTATCTCGTTTTCCAGAAGCATCCTGACCTGATACGCATTGCCCTGCATCTTTTCAGGCACTTCCAGAACCATATAATTATGTTCCCTGTCACGGCAGTATGTCGCTTTCATTTCCATTCCCCTCGATTCCTTTCCTGATCCGGTTGAGCCGGATGATCGTATTGGCTGGATTTATGACGGCCAGCTCCGAAGCTCCCCTGACCCTGATTTGTTTTTCCCCGAAAAAACGCAAAACAAGTCCCGGCGTCTGAAAAGTTCCCTGTATCTCCACACAAATTTTCTTTTTTCCCATCTGCACCCTGGCTTTTACTCCCCGTATTCCAAGATATGCCTCCTGGCAGATCTCCTGCTTTCTCCTTTCCATCCGGGCCTGCATATCCTTTTCGCCGCCTGCCAGGCTTCCCAGTACCGCCAGCTCATAAGCGGCATTCTGTATCGCCGCCTGGTCATGCAGATAGAATCCCAGATACAGAATTCCAGCCAGCAGCGGCAGAATGACCGTCATCAATAATGCCGCTTCCAGCGTATAGCTTCCTTTTAACCTCATCCAATCCTCCCCTTTTCCATAAACATCAGCCAGATCAGATACCCCGCCAGCAAAAAAGGCAGAAAGGCTATTCTGTACTTTCCGCTCTTTTTCCTGACGAAAAACAGCCAGGAAGCGTACACGGAGGACACCAAAAGTCCCAGAAAAAAGATTTCCGCCAGCGGAAGAAAGCCCAGCCAGATTCCCAGTACCGCTCCCGCCCATGCGTCTCCATATCCGACCGCCTGTTTCGTAATCTTTCCGACTCCCGCCAGCAAAAGCCCTGCCATACCTCCCATTATCCATCCCGCTTGCTGTATCCCTTCCTTTCCCGCTGCGGCGTCTCCTTCCATCATATTCCAGAGCTGTATCAGGATTCCCGCCACGGCAAACAGTGCGAGATAAAGTGTAGGAATCTCCTTTTTCTGAATATCCATCGCACTGCCGATTCCCAAAAACAGAACCATCATCCATATTTCCACCCGGTTTCTTCACCTCTTCTCTAATGACCGCATCTGCTGCATTCCTTCCATCCCTCAACCTGTGAGACCGGAACCGCCAGAACACTCCTTTTTAGTCCCCTGCACGTCACGCTGGCATGATACCGGTCCCCCGTATCCGTAATGTATACCTGAGATGCGTTTCCTCCCCCGCACTCTTCACAGGGTTTGTATGTTCCTCCATCTGAATTTCTAAGTTCCCGAACCCTGCTTCCCGCCACCGGACGCACCGTCAGACGTAGATGGGTGCATTCCCGGCTTCTGTGGTATACGCTCCCATTAACTGTCACATATACCATCGTTTCCTCCTTCTTTTCTCCGCCGTCTCCCCTCTCCTGTCTGCCAGTCCACGCACGGATTCTGGCTCTTTGCAGCATGGGCAGTTCCATACGCTCCAGAAACGGCAGCTTCCAGCAAAACCTGTACTCTGCAATCAGGTCAATCATCTCATCGCCGTCCAGAAGGGAAGAGCGCCGCAGATTTATGGAAATCCCGGCGTCTTTCTCTGCCTGACGCACCCTTCGCTTTGCATACAGCAGACTTCCTGCCTCCGCCGCTGTTTCTTTTCTATAAGCATAGACAGCCATTTGTTTTCCCGCATCCTGAAGTCCTTCCGCCACGCATCCCGCCGTCTGAACCGCCTGAAAGAAATATAAAAATACCAGGATGCAGCAGCAAAAGACAGGCAGCACACACGCCGCCTCTATCGTCAGGCTTCCCCACGAGACCGACAGGGATATTCTTTCCCCGCTTTTTGGGACTCGGCTATGGAAAGCCGGGAGAGAGCCTGTTTTCCTTCCTTTCTGTGTTTTTTTGCCGGGAAAGAACATCCCTGTCCACCTCCTCAATATCCAAAGCTTCCTTCCACTTCATATCCTGCCGTCTGTCCCGATACGTTTAAAAATGCCGCGGGAACTCTTAAAAATACTGGCGGGAACCGCCACGATGTCCGAAGCTGCGCCTTGATCACCCAGGCGTCCGCCTTTCCGGACGAAAGCGTGCTTTCCATCATATCAAGCGCGCGCAGCGGAAATTTTTCTTTTCCACCGGAGAGCATCAGAATCCGCAGATAATCCACATAAGACGCGCCTTCTCCTCCCCCCTGGTCGCACGCGGAGAGAAGTTCTGTCACTTTCGCAAGATTTCCAAGCGACAGCTTCCATTCCGAAACGTTTTTTACCAGCGAAACCCTTCCGCCGGACAACAGTGTGCGCACATCCAGCAGGCTTTCCCCATACGCCCAGGCCAGAAGAAGCGCCGCTTCTAATGCCGGTACAAGCCCCGGTATAGGGACGGCTCCGGCAATAGAAACAGCCAGTGCGCGCGCCTCTCCTTTCTTCTGTTCATCCCTTAGCAGACAGACCAGATTCGTCCCCTCACGCATAAGGAGCAAACGGTTTACCACCGCTTTCAGATTTTGCTGATCCTCCGCCTTTCCCGCCAGGATATATTCTGCCTGATATTCCAAAGCTCCTTCTTTGCAGGGCGCGCTCCATGTCCCGAAATGCTCCAGCAGATAGTCCTGAAAAATTCCATCGGCAAGAGCCCCCTGATATTTCTTCTCCACGGGCAGATTCCCCTTTTGCAGCGTCCTTCCGGAAGGAAGCTTTTCTTTTTGAATGCTTTTTCCGGAAAGTCTGTCCACATCCTTCACTACAAGCCCTAAAATTCCTCTTTTTTTAATTTTCTGAATCTCTTTTAACGGATTCTCCGCTTTCTCCTCCGGGTTTCTTTCCGGTTCTTCGCCGCTTTTTAGCTCCCGGGTTTTCTCCTGCTCCTTTTCCAGCGCCTCCAGTTCCGTCCATGCGGCCTTGTCTTTCTTGCTGTAGCTTTCGGCATTCTCTTTCTGCTCTTTTGCCTTTTTCGCATGTTCCTGATATTGAAGAAAAAGCTCTGTCCCCATATTTTCCCTTATGCTTCCCACGACCTGCTGATAGAAAGCGCTCCCCTTCTCATCCGCAGCCAGCACATACCCTGTCGCCTGGCAGTCGGCCAGTTCCATGGGAAACAGATTTCGCCCGGCCGGCCGCTTCAGCCCCTTCTCAGGATTGAAATTGTATTCCATAAATTCCTTTGCCCGCCACGCAATCCTTTCCGGCTCAAAATCGCCGCTTTCACGGGAAACATCCAGAAACAGCACGTCGTATTTCTCCAGAATCTCCTTTTCATACTCCCCAAATACGGAAAAAAGCCCCATATCCGTCACCGCTCCCGCCCAGGCTCTGGCTCCCTGCACTCTGGCAGATTCCACCAGCGTGCAGACCAGAGACAGAATCAGGACGCTCACCAGGCTTAGAAACACCGTAATCGTTCCCCGGCATCTGTATCCCTTCATGTGATCCCCCTCAGATTCCATTGCTCTTACTTGTAATTTTCTTAAAAATATTATTGACGAGCGCCGTAAGCTGGCTCTTAAAAATAATCACCAGCCCGATTAAAACCACCAGAATCAAAATCACTTCCACGACGCCGACTCCGTCCTCCTCCAGAAAAAATTCCTTCACATGATTCACCCCTGTCACCTCCTTTCCACCATCAAAAACTTGCCACCGCCGGAATGACCAATATGGCAAGCGTCAGAACCAGCATCAGCATCATCGGAAGCAGAAGCTTCGTCCCTGCTTCCTCCCCCAGTCTCCTTGCGGTATTCCTTCGCTGTTCCAGTCCGGCCTGTGCTTCCCCCTCGAGAAATTCCAAAAGCCCCTGCGTTCCTTTTTTCAGATTTCTGGACAGAACGGCTCCCAGCTTGATATACTCCGCCTCGCCGCACCGCCTTCCAAAATTTTCATACGCCCAGGCTTCCCCGACGCCATTTTCCATTTCACGGCAGGCAAACAGCATCTCCTCATATACATAGCGGGGCTGCTTTCTCCTCTGCTTTTGATAATCTGAGGCAATCTTTACAAAAGTGCTTTTCAGCGTCAGTCCTGCGCCCAGAAGCATCGCCATCTGAAAAAGAAGTTCCGGATAGTCCAGGATGAGTTGCCGCCTGCGTTCTCTCTCCTTTTTTTCCAGCTTCTTCTCCCCGCTCATCCAGACCAGCGCCGCCGCTGTAAACGCCAGCAGCATGAGGGGAGCCCCTATCGGTTCCTCCTGCCCGCTCCAGGATACTTTTCTTCCGTCGATCTCCCCCGGAAGCGCCAGCGTATCCGTATATTTTCCCATATCATCCGCTTCTTCGACTTCTCTTTCCAGATGCTTCGCCACTCTTTCCCTCTCTGTTCTCACCGGAGGGTATACCTGCGCATAGCAGGTGTATTCCGCCTCCAGCTCCCCATATTCCAGAACCGCCCGCAGCTCTGCCAGCTCCCCTTCCTCCGCAGGCTCTCTTAAAAGCTTCCCCTGCGTATCGATCAGATCGGAAGGCTGGATGTTCCATGTAATGCTCACGGCTCCATTTTGCATGGCAGATGGCAGGAAGAGATCGCTTCGCACTTCCTTCAGGCTTTCATTTTCTCCGGAAATCTGCTCCTCCAGCTCCCCGGTAAGCACCGAAAAAATCTTCTGAATCTCTTCCGCCGTATAGCGCTGCTCCTGAATCTGCACCGGCACCCGTATCCCTTCCGTCTCCCCCTCCAGAAATGCTTCCAGCTCGGTTTCTCTCTCCCCCTCCCCGTAGGAAGGTCTGGACAGCCGCATATCGGATATGGCGCTCTTTTTTCCTCCCACGGCGCATTCTGTCAGAAAAACCAGCCCCATTCCCCAGAACAAAGCCGCGAATACCCCGGCGATCCGCCCGGCATAATAGCTTTTGACATCCGGCTTTTTCCCCGGATACAAAACCCGAAGCCTTTCCTCTGCGACCCGCTTTTTTCCCTTCCAGAAGCCCTCCGGTATTCTGTCAAGAATCCACAGGCTCATTTTATAAAAGGGCTGCACAATTCGCTTCATCCCTACACCTCGATTTCTACGATATGTTTTCCGAGTATCCATGCCAGAACATAGACGAACAGGCAAATACTCATAACGATAATTCCCATCGCATTATGATACATGACGTCCAGAAACCCCGGAGACGCCACGCTTACATAGGCGAGCATCAAAAGGGGAACCCCGCTCATGACTTTCTGCTCCAGCTTCTTTGCGGCGATGCACACCCAAATTTCCTCCTGCGTCTCCTCCCTCTGCCGAATCGAGGCCGCTGTATTCCGGATAATGGCAATCAGATTCCCTCCGCTTTTTTTCGCCGCTGCAAACACCTCCGCAAAGCTCCTGATTCCCTCCGCCCCGCTCCTTTTTGCCAAGTCCAGAAGAAGCTCCTCCAAAGTACGGTTCAAAGAAAGCTGCGTCACAAGTACAGAAAGCTCCTTTTCCATCAGGCTGCCTTCATAGACCCTTCCCACTTCCCTTTTCGCCTCCCCAAAAGCGTTTTCTACAGAATACCCGGCTGCCAGGGCATTCGATACTGCCTCTATGCAGGTTAAAAACTGCCTTTCAAGCTCCCGTATCCTTTTTTTCTTCACTTCCTCTCTTTTCATCCGGAGAAACAAAAGCAGACCCGGCGAAAAGATCACGAAAGCAGCCCAGGAACGGTAAAACAAAAGACTGACCGCCCCATCGAGCAAAAAATATTCCAGACTGTATTTCGCCAGTTCTCCCCAGGTAAACTGGTATTTCCTGTAATCCATCTCTTCCTTCCCCTTACCATTCGCAAATTCCTGCCCGCAAAAGCTTCTGCTTTCCTTTCAGACTGCCACACTTTTCCAGCCTTCCCTCTACCTTCTGTCCTCCCCTTTCCCCGGATTCCCGAAACTCGTAAAGCCTGTTGATGAGAATCTCACCTGTCTCCTGCCGATAGCCTGTAAGCTCTGCGATCTCCAGCACCTTTCTGCTTTTATCCCTCAGCCTTCCCAGATGAACCATAATGTCGATACCGGAAGCGATCTGCCGTCGTATGGAAGAGACCGGGAGCTCGATTCCCATCAGAACCATCGTCTCCAGCCGCGACAGCATATCCTCCGGACTGTTCCCATGTCCCGTGCTCAGAGAGCCGTCATGACCCGTATTCAGGGATTGCAGCATGTCAATCGCCTCCTCGCCCCGCACCTCTCCCACGATGATTCTGTCCGGACGCATCCGCAGGCTCGCCCGAATCAGTTCCCGGATCGTGATTTCATGCTTTCCTTCCGTGTTTCCTTTTCTTGCCTCCAGGCGCACCAGATTTTCCGCTCCCTGAATCTGAAGCTCTGCATTATCCTCAATGGTGACGATGCGCTCCTCCTTCGGAATAGAATCGGAAAGGGCGTTTAAAAACGTTGTTTTTCCGGAGCCTGTCCCCCCGCTGATAAAAATATTGTATCCTGCCCTGACCAGCTTTCTGAGAAATTCCGCCGCTTCTTCTGTCACGGTTTCCCACGCTATAAGCTGCTCCATCGTCACCGGACGTTCCGGAAAACGCCGGATGGTAATGATCGGCCCGTTGAGCGCCGCCGGATACAGGACAATATTGACTCTGGCTCCTCCTTTCAGTCTGGCGTCCACAATCGGAACGGCCTCGTTTACGATTCGATTGCAGCCTGCCGCGATCTGCTGTACCAGCCTTTCCAGGTCTTTCGTCCTGGTAAACTGCTTTTCCCACCGCCTGATTCTGCCCTGACGCTCGATAAAGATTCCCTCCGTGCCATTTACCATGATCTCTGTTACCGTATCATCATCCAAAAGCTCCTGCAAAAGATCCAGCTTCCGTATGCTGTTAAACAGTTCTTTTCTCATCTGCTGCTTCATATGCAGGCTCATGTAGACTTCTTTTCCCTCCCGGAGAATCCTTTCGTCAATGATTTCCAGAATCCTTTCCTCTTCCACATCCTCCTCTCCCTCGATCTGCTTTAGAATCTCCTCTTTCAGCTCCTGCATCCGCCTTTCTGTTTCACACATGCTCCCTCTCCTCCCGAACCAGCTTCCTCACAAATGCTCCGTACTCCCCCCACAAAAGCTGCTCTCCCGCATATTCCCCTTTTATCGGCTCCTCCGGTTCCGGAAGCCTCAGCTCCTTTGTTTTTTCCATCAGCTCTTCATACCCCGCCAGTTTCAGCATCTTTTTATACTGGAGAAGCTTTGCTTTTGAAACGGCGTCTTTCCATACCGGCATATAGATCGTATCGCAGCTCTTTAAAATATCCAGAAAACCATCCGCCGTTTCATCAAGCTGCAAAAGGATTCTGTCATACACGCTGTGCCGGCTGATCTCTTCCAGCAGCGTCATCCATTCCTGTACCGTCACGCCCCGAACATCCATCGGCGTCGGGAACGGCGGTATATAATCCAGCTCTCCCACGCTCTGTACGATTCCCTGTATGCGGTATGTGAAACTTCCCTCTTTCTGTTTTACGAAATACATCAGGTCTGCGAAATCTGCTTCCGGCTCTTTCCGTAAAAGAAAGGGCAGCCCGGAACATCCTTCCATATTCAGATACAGCGCCCTCCTGTCCCTGGCCAGCGCCTGCCCCAGAGCCAGGGCAAAGGCAGTCTTTCCTTCCCGCTCTGCCGGGGAATAGATGGCAATCTGACGCAGATCCCGCTTCAAAAATGCCTGAGGAACCGCCCGCTTTTCCGCGCCATAATGCTTCATCACCTCAGAAATCAGGCGATCGGCCGCCTGATATTTAAAAACACAGGGAAGCGTATTCTCTTCTTCTGTCATTTCCCCTTCCGAAAGAAGCAGGATTTTTCCAACCTGGCACCTGCTTACTTCTTCATGCGATACCTGTGCAGAAAGCAGAAGAAGAGAAATCTCATGCTCCCTGGCAAATGCGCAGAGACTCTTCTCACTGGTAAATGCGAGAACCTCAAAGACAGCCCCCTGTTTCTCCTGCAAATACGCCGTCAGCCGAAGTGCGTAGGATGACTCCGGGTCACAGACTGCAAAAATGTCCTTTTTCAATAAATCCCTCCTATGTGAAACAACACACTGAAAAATACAGGAACCGCAAAACAAAACTCAGCTTCCCGACTCCTCTCATTCCTATATGGAACCCACTCGCCTGTTTGATAAAATCTGCCGATATAGGCAAAGAAATACAGAAGGCGCTTTTTGAAACTGCGCCGCTTGATAAGTAAAATGAGGGAGATGACCGCTCCCATCAGAAAAGATACTGCCATGCAGGATAACACCCGCTGTGTCCCAAGAAATCCTCCCGTCACACAGAACAACTTAACGTCACCCGCCCCAATCATGCGAAACCAGAAAAGTACTGCCAGCAGCAAAAGAGGAACCGTACTGCCTGTGAAAAATATCCAAACCCCTTTCGCCCCGGCTTCTGTAAGCCAGAACCAGCACGCAATTCCCATTCCGGCCGCAAGCAGCAGATTAGGAATCTTCCCCGACCTGAAATCCCGTATGGCCGCCAGCCCTGTAATGGCCAATAAAAACAATTCTTTCATTTTTCACCGCCTTTTTCGTATTATAATCCTTAAGTTTCTATTTGTCAATAGTATGTGACGATACAAATTATATTTATTTCGAAAAGTCAAAACCTGGAGATTTTTGAAATTATGCTTGCCAAACCTGAAAAAAGATATATATAATAGAAACATAAAAATAAAATACAGGGGGAAAAAACATGAAGAAGATCATCAAACTCTTAACCACGGCATTGCTGGTATCTGCAATGCTCCTGACAGGCGGCTGCGGAAAAAAATTCGACGCAACCGGCTATGTAAACTCTTTCATGAAAATGATCACACAGGGCGACGTCTCCGACTACATGAAGCTTACCGACCAGTCCGAGGAGGAGGCAAAAGGAGACTATCAGAAGATGCTTGACGAAATGGCATCCATGCTTGAGAATTTCGGCGCTTCTGAAGAAGTGCAGAACAAGGTCACGGACGCTTTCATTGCTCTTCTGGCAAAAGCAAAATATACCGTGCATGACGCTGTAGAAGTCGATGGCGGTTTTGACGTTGACGTGGAGATCGAACCGATTCAGGGAGTTTATGACGGCATGATGGAAGAGCTTCAGAATGAAGCGATGGATGCGGTGTCTTCAAACGAAATCACGACAGATGAAATTTATGACTGGCTGTTTACAAAGATGGCTGACAAAATGACCGAAAAGCTGGATTCCATTACTTATGGAACACCGGAAACCGTAACGGTGCATCTGGAGAAAAACGGAAATGTCTACGAGATCAAAGACGATTCTGCCACCGGTGAGAAAATCGGCCAGCTTCTGATTGACCAGTCCGCACTTAATTAGGTTATCTTTTAACCCAGAAAAGAACTTCTGTGAAAACGGAAGTTCTTTTTTTATTATTTGACATACGGCTCCTGATTGTTTATACTAGACGTAAACTCCGGAAATATGGTAGAGAGATAGGATGTGATTAGACGATATGAAGATAGAAAAAATCAGCGATAACCAGATACGCTGTACGCTCACAAAAGAAGATCTCGCAACCCGCCATCTGAAGATCAGCGAGCTTGCCTACGGGACGGAAAAAGCAAAATCTCTTTTTCGGGATATGATGCAGCAGGCTGCCTATGAATTCGGCTTTGAAGCCAACGATATTCCGCTGATGATCGAGGCTATTCCACTTCCTTCTGAATCACTGGTTCTGATCATTACCAAAGTGGAAGATCCTGAAGAACTGGATACCCGGTTTGCCAAGTTTGCACCTTTTACGGGCAAAAATGGCGCAAAGCACAGCAATTCTCCCATATCTTCCCCGATCGAGGGCGCCGATGATATTCTTGGACTCTTTAACAAGATTCGGGAAGCGCACAAACAGGCTGTGGAAAAACAGGCTCCTGCAAAGCCCTCGCCCGAAGACGCCGCAAAAGCGCCGGTCAATCTGACGAGGCTTTATAAATTTGACCGCCTGGACACGGTAATCCTGGCCGCAGGAATTCTTGGCCCCATCTATCACGGAGAGAATTCCCTTTACAAAGACGCCGGTTCAAAAGAATACCACCTGTTGATCAGCAAATCTGACCACAGCCCGGAAGAATTCAATAAAATCTGCAATATCCTCTCAGAATACGGCAGAGGATTCAAGTTTTCATCCGGAATGGACGCCTTTTATGCCGAGCACATGGAATGTCTGGTATCCCAAAAAGCGATTCAGAAGCTATCCGGCCTTTCACAGTAAAATACGAACGCCCCGCAGTCTGCGGGGCGCTTCTTTATGCCTGTTTACTTTCCACAAAAGCGTTTACTCTGGCTACCAGCACGTCCGGGTCAATCCCGTGTACGATTGCAGCCTCTTCCAGACTCTCCGCCTGTGCGGAAGGGCATCCCACACAGTGCATTCCGCCTGCTACCAAAACGCCTGCCATCTCCGGGTCCATTCTCAGCAGATCGCCGATAATCATATCCTTTGTCACTTTTGTCATGGATTTGTCCTCCTTATCGTCCCATTTATCCTCGTCATTTCAGAATGCCATACGGATTGCTCCGCACTTCGTGCCTTCCTCAATCCTGGCATCATCATGATATTGAGGTCAAAAGATGCCATACGGATTGCTCCGCACTTCGCGCTTCCTCAACCCTGCCAACATCATTACATTGAGGTCAAAAGATGCCATACGGATTGCTCCGCACTTCGTGCTTCCTCAATCCTGCCCCAAATTCGGATATCGTGAGGCTTACGCCCCACTTTTATCCTCATTTGGGGGCGGCTCATAAAGTCAATCTTCCACTTATGTGCGAGCACAACGTGGAATCTGACTTTTGAGCCTGGCATCATTATAATACGGTTTCAGGAAATGTGCAAGGCTTCCTTCCTGTAGAAGAAAGCCGCCCTGCACATGCTTTTTCTCTTATTTTATCTTAACCGCTTTCTTCGCAGCTTTCATAGGGCTGTATTTCTTCGCCGATACCGTGACGATCTTATATGAATAAGTCTTTCCTTTTTTCACCTTTTTATCACGCCAGGAAACTGCTTTTTTCACCGTTGCGGCCTTTTTCCATTTCCCGTTTTTGCCCTCTGCCCGGTAAATCATGTAAGAGGCGGCCCCTTTCACTTTCTTCCACTTCACCAGAACGGCCTTTTTCCCTTTTTCCTGAACGGCGGTCGCCTTTGCCGTCGCCTTTGGAAGCTTGACGCTCTTTGCGCTGCCGGCCGGGCTGTCCGTGTAAAGTTCTGGATTTCCGGTCATCGCTATTACATAGTAGGAAACATTCTTTCCGCCCACCGGAGCCGTATCGTATGCCGTCGTTCCCGTAACCGGGGCCCCCACTTTTACAGCCTTGCTTCCCACTTTCCGGTAAAGCTGATAGGATGCGGCATTTGCAGAGGCTTTCCATGTTACCTTGACCTTTGTTGCCGTGCTCTTTACCGCGCTTACCGCCGGTGCGGCAAGCGGTACCGCCTTCTTTTCCGGAACGACCGGTTTGTCGATTTTTATTTTTACAAGCGCCTGCTTTGCAGCCTTCAGTGCATCAATCCGTGCATCTAATTCCTGTATGGAGATATTTGCCGGCGCATTCCTGACTGCATCGTACGCTTTCTGATATACGCTCCAGCTTGCCGCCTCATAAAGGCTCTGATTCGAAAGGATTTCAGCTTCTCCCGCAAGAACCTCCGCCTTTTTCTCTCCTGCCGCAAGCGCCCCGATCGCTGCCTCCACTTCTTCCTGCCCTGCCAGCACATCTCCAAGAACTGCTTTTGCGAATACATAGCTCTCATACTGGGCGTCCGCATTTTCCCAACTGATTTTGTATGCCGTAAGCTTCCTTCTGGTGCGCTCACAAACATCTTTCAGTCCGTCCTTATCTACCGGGCCATATACCCGGATTTCAAAGATTCCGTACTCCGAAGCGCCAGATTTGCACTGGACGCCCTGCATTTTCACATAACGCGCCGTCACTGCGTCAAAGGTATCCGTGGTAAGCGCATTCACATTTCCTGTTACGGACTTCACATCTGTCCAGGTCTTTCCATCGTCTGATACCTGGATTTTATAAGAAGCGGCATATCGGTTTGCCTCCCAGTCGATCACAACCTTCTGAATCGTTCTGGCCTGTCCCAGATCCACCATCAGGAAGTCATTCGCATTGTTTGAAGAATTCCATCTGGATGTATTATTTACCGAAACTCCCGTGGCGCCCGTCACATGTCCATCGCCGTCTGTCGCTTTCCATGCAGGATAAAGCTTCAGAAGATCACTGGAGTACGTTGAATTTGCATTATCCGCATAGGCATTCTGATTTCTTGCCACGTCTGCCTCTGCGACGCCGGAAGCATCCGCTGCCATTTCTTCTGCTGTCAGCGCTTTTTTATAAGCCTTTATGTTACCCAGATAACCGGAAAAGTCCTTTCCGATTATATTCAGCGGAAATACAAAGGTCGTCTGGTAGTTATTGTCCGCATCCGTCCAGTTTTGATTGTCTCTGTTTCCTCCGTTGTCCGTATCGCGGGCCGCCGGATAAAGAATCTTCTGGAATTCCCCGTCTACATAAAGTTTTGTAGTCTCATAGGTTCCCACGATCGTAATCTTATGTAACCCGCCGCTTCCCACCGTATAATCAAAGGACTGCGAATAACAGCTCCGGTTCAGGCTCAGACTTCCATTCATCCCCGCAATCTGTAATCTTCCGTCATAGCCCGAAAACAGGGAGGATTCCTTCGTATTGCTCTCTGTCCCATCCAGATAGACGTCAAAGCTCATGGTATACGGATAGCCGAGACTTTGCAGCGGCGTCGTAATCGTGGTACTGCCGTCAAATTTCAGCATGTATTCACCGGACTTCACTTCCACACTGCCATTTGTAATCGTTCCGTGGTAACCGTTTCCGCTGGCGTCATAAATCGTCGTTTCATCCTTTGACACATTTTCAAAATCGTAATCCAGCACAACATTTGTCATGCTGTCGACGTCATTTTCCACCTCCGTACCCGGCCCTTCTCTCAGATTGTCAAAGGTCTGCTCATAGGCAAGGAAGGTATCTTCTGCTTTCTGTCCGCCCCAGGTCTTTTCCCCGACCATCGCACAGAGCCTTAAATATCTCTCATGAAGATCCGCCTCCGTAGTTCCCGAACGGTTGCTGTCACCCCAGAGGGCTGCCTTCGCTCCAAGCAGAAGCGGTTCGCCCTTATCTGCCCGGATACTGTTGCTGAAAACCGTCGGGTCCCAGTTATAGAAAAGATATTCCTCATTTGGCATGTCCTTGTGGTAACGTCCCGGTGTGGTATAAAGATACGGCTGCGGAACGTTGATCACGCGGAATCCCTCATTCATTCTTGCCTTTGGGTCATCCTCTGTTCCCACGTTCCATTCATCCAGAATAATATCTCTGTTTACACCAGAGCTTCCGCCCATCAGCTTCAGGCCGCCCCACATGCGGACTTCTTTTCCATATTTTTCACCAATCAGATCATACATGAAGTTCATATAACGTCGGAACGCCGACTGGTTCGCTGCTGTATTGTCCCAGTATTCATCGACCCCGGCGCTGACGGCAGCCGCAGTAAAGACCGGATCGTCCCCGCCCAGATATTCGTCAAACAGGGCTGTCATGAAAATCTTCGCATGAATGGCATTCTGTCTGGTCGCCTCGTCCGTGCTCTGATCATCAATTGCCAGCAGTTCAAAATTTCTCGGATGATGAATATAGAAATTCTTTTTCACATTTCCACTGGCGTCCAGATACTCGTCCCTGTTCAGGTATCCATGCTCTGTCAGGGATGTGATGACTTCCTTCTGATTGGCATACACATATTTCGTATACGGTGCGGAGTGTCCCGGCGTATCCAGCTCAGCCACCACCTGGACGCCCCTCGCCTCTGCCATCTTCTCCAGATTTTTAAATTCTTCTTTCGTATAGTACAGCTCTCCGCCCGTTCCCGTGTGCGTGCTGTAGTAGTAATCGTAACGTCCGGGATTATCCCCTTCCCGTTCAAACTTGGAATTCTGTGTCGCCAGAGACGGGAAAAAATCCGACCAGAGCCTGTGCGACGCCTCCGTGATCTCCCAGTCCGCATAATTCGCGGAATTTCTCGGCGTGGACCACTGGCAGTCGTTCAGATGCACCTGCATCTCGTTTAACTTATACCATTTCAGAATCTTCGTATAATCCTCCATAAACGGCATTCTGGTCGGGATGCGGGCAACGTCAAAATTAATGCCTCTTACCGCGTACAGCGGATAGTCGCGAATCACGCCCTTCGGTACGCTCTGATGCTTTGCATCCTGATACAGAATCTGCTCTACCGTGACCGTTCCATAAAGTACACCCGTCCTGTCCGCAGACGCAATGTGGATTCCATTGTCGTCCGCCTTCAAAAGATAGCCTTCCTTTCCTGTCCCGTATACGTCGTCTGTCAGGGATTCCAGGTAAATATCGTCGGAATCATGCTCTGTACCTGCCTTCACCTTCGGGGTAAAACCGCAGATTTCCGTCAAATCCTCCTGCATTTCCTGCGCGACTTGGGCCAGCCCCAGATTTGCCGCATCGTGATATACGATTTCCGTATTCTCACTGATCACGACGTCTCCTTCATAGCCGTACCATTCCTGAATCGTGGGCAGCACCTTCGGCTTTTCATTCGGCCTTGCCACCGTCGGAAATAATTCCGGAAACTGACTGGTATTATCCTTTACCGTCACAGAAACATTCTTTTTTGCCGTATCACCCGCATTGGACTTGTTCGTCGCCTGAACGATCACATTCATCGTACGGTCGCCGATGCGAAGCGGCGACAGGGTTCCGTCATCCCCGATCACTCTGTCCACTTCACTGCCATAAACCTTTACCTCATACCCCTCCGGCGCCCGTGAAATCTCAAAAGAAGTATCCGCCGGCTCTACCACCGTAGGAACCACGGCGATATTTAACGCCTCCTGCGCATTGCCCGCGGTACTGACAGCCCCTGTCTGGGTTCCATAAATTTCAATTTCCCGGACGGATACGGAATTTCCGCCCGCACGGTCGTTCACTTTTTCAAAATAGAATCTCACGTACCTTTTTAAGGAAGCATTCGTCATTTCTGCCGCCTGAATGTCATCGGTAACGGCATTGTCGTCGCTGCTGGCCCGGCCGGAGACGGTATATACGTCTGTCCAACTGTTCTCTGCCCCGGTATCGCTGGTCTGAATCCTGTACTGCGTGCTCCATACTTTCAGATGGTACACGATCTTAATGCTTTCCACCACTGTCTCGTTCGCACCCAGATCGATCATCAGCCACTGCGGCGTATGCACGGCGTCGCTCTGGCTGTTTCGCATTTTCGGAGCTGACCAGCGGCTGTTCTCCGACGCCTCGCCATCCACAGCCTTATCTGGTGTACAGTTATCCGCGCCGCTTTCCACGCCGGAAGCCGTAACCGTTTTATTTCTGGCCACGTTTTCAGCAGCCGCCAGGACCTTCGAGACGCCGTTTCCCGGCCAGACAAATCCCGGCGCAAATGCGCCCTGGCACAGCATTCCAAAAGCCAGTACCCCTGCGAGAATACATTTTTTTGCTTTCATCATTTCCTTTCCCCCGTTTTCTTCGTTTGTTTTATTGTATTCTTTCTTCTTATTGTATCTGAATCCGGTTATTTTGTACAGGAAAATTTCAAGTCTGGCTGCCAAATGGCAGTTACTGTTCACATTGTTCACAGTAACAAATGGTAACCATTCCATATATTTTCATAAGATTTGTCTTGTATAATAACATAAAATGTATTAAAATAAAGCAAAGACCTGAGCATCAGGCCAGAATCGAACGATATAAGGAGGATACTATTATGGCATATGTAATTTCTGATGACTGCGTAGCATGCGGATCATGCGCTGCTGTTTGTCCTGGAGAGGCAATCAGTGAAGGCGACGGAAAGTTTGAAATCGATGCAGATAAATGCCTGGACTGCGGTAGCTGCGAAGCTGAGTGCCCGGTAGGCGCTATTTCTGCTGAATAAGAAAGAAAACCTGCACATACCGAAAGGTATGAAAAGGCTGTCCTGGGATATTTTCTAAATTCCCGGACAGCCTCTTTTTTTTCCGAATGCCTTAAAAAAAGCGGAACCATCTCTTCTTATTCGCATCCGGCTCCTTTGTCGCCGCCACCATCTGACGGTTTTTCTGATAGGCGCGAATTGTCTCATCCAGACGGCGGAACCGCTCTTCTTCCCGTTCCTCACGCACCTGCATAAGCAGGTTTACTTCCTTCACCAGACTGTCCGTGATCCGCCCTTCCAGTTCCGCATTATTTTCCTGAATCACCTGCCTGAAAATACCGGTCACGATGCTCTCGAACTGCTTGAGCTTATCGGGGTCAGGCCCGATTGCCGGAAGTGTTTCTGCCTGTTCTTTCTCCTCTTTCTCTTTCTGAATGACAGGAAGCCTGTCCTCTTTTTCCGGCTTCCGTTTTTCCAGTTCCGGAATCAGTACCTTGATTGCCTTTAGCTGGAGTCCCCTCTCTTTAAGTTCCTTAATTTTTTGAAATAATTTGATGTCCTCTTCCGTATAATAACGATGCCCCAGCTCTGTTCTTGAAATTCCAATCTCCAATTCCTCTTCCCAGTACCGGAGCACATGAGCTTCCACATCGACTTTTTTTGCCGTGTCGGAAATCATATACCTGGTTTCGCTCATTCGCTCCCCTCCTTACGCTGAAAGTATACCATACTGCATTCGCAAATGGACGATGAAAATATCGCAAGTTCCGACACCCCTCTCCTTTTATTGACTTCTCCAAAAAATGAAGATATAATGTGCAGGGCAAATTAGAAAAGAAAGAAGGATTAATATGGAATTTAATGTTATGAATGTTGTCTATTATTGTGCCATCATTCTGCTCGCCACAAAACTTCTGGGTATGGGAACGCGAAAAATCGGGCTCCCCCAGGTCGTAGGAATGATTCTCGCCGGCCTTCTGATCGGCCCGGCCATTTTCGAGCGTTTGGGATGGGGGTTTGCAGGAATTATTAACCCCACCGAGGCCGAAATGAACGTTCTTGATACTTTCTCCCAGATCGGCGTTATCTTCATTCTGTTTTCAAGCGGTCTGGAGACAGATGTGAAAGACCTGAAACGAATCGGCGGCGCCGCTACCGCCATTGCAGTCGCCGGCGTTCTCGTCCCGGTTCTCCTCGGCACTCTGGGCGCATTATTCTTTATGGGCGGTCTGTCTGAGGTTGCTAATACCGGAAAACTTATGAACGCCCTGTTTGTCGGTACGATTCTTTCCGCTACCAGTGTAGGAATTACAGTCGAAACGCTAAGAGAACTTGGAAAGCTGAACAGCAGCGTAGGAACCACCATCCTCGGCGCCGCCATCATTGACGATGTACTGGGTATTATCCTTTTAAGTATTATTACTGGAATCAATGGCGGCGGAAGCATCGCCATGACTCTGGTAAAGGCTGCGGGTTTCTTCTTATGCAGCATCATCGCCGGCCTGATTCTTCGCCGTCTGTTTCACTGGCTGATTCAAAATTATCCGCACAAACGGCGAACCAGCATTTTCGCTTTTGCCATGTGCTTTTTATACGCCTACTTTGCAGAAGAGGTTTTCGACATCGCCGCCATCACAGGCGCATACATGGCCGGCCTGATGCTCAGTGGTCTGGACGATACTTCCTTTGTAGACCGTAAGGTAATCGTCAGCGGTTACATGATCTTCACGCCAATGTTTTTCGCACATATCGGTATCAGCGCAGATTTCAGCCATTTCACAGCTTCCGGCCTGATCTTCGCCCTGGTTTTCGTTTTTCTCGGAATTCTTGGAAAAATCATTGGATGCGGCGGCATTGCCCGGATGTTCCACTATTCATCGCATGACGCTTTAACGATCGGTTCCGGCATGATTGCCCGTGGAGAGGTCGCACTTGCCGTCTATGCCACCGGGCAGTCCCTGATTTACTATCAGGACGGAAAACTGGCGGGCATCGACCCCCTCGTAGCTACCATCCTCTTAATCGTTATCAGTTCCATCCTTTGTCCGATCTTCCTGAAACTGATGTTTCGCCAACAGGCTGGTACGGAAATCGAAGACGGAAAATATCAGCCTTCCATTTCGTCCGAAGCGATTGAGAATGTAGACCCGAAAGGCTCTGTTCTGAAAAACAGAAGATAATAAGGAAGGAGAACATGGATGACTTTTAGTGATGAATTAAAGAAAATAGCAAGAAGCCAGGAGAATATCAATCGTCCGGAACAGTTAAAGCAGATCATTGACCAAAGCTATATGGAACTCATAACCGCTTTTTATTCCAAAATAAAAAACGATATAAAGAACAAAGTAAAAACAAACAAATATGAAACAAAAGGCGGCCAGCGCATCGTTACCGGTGAATATTCGTTACAAAACAAATACACTACTAGGCTTCCTCATGCCTACAAAGAACAAACATTCAACTATGGAACCATTCAACATACACGCGATTCCGAATATTCTGTGGATTGGTACGAAATACAATGGAATCCCTTATATAACCTGGAATACAAAAGTGGAGTCGTTCATGGTAAAATCAGATTTTCTCTAACTGATTTTGGCAAAAAGGTCACGCATGATTTACAAACACTTGCTAAAAAAGATCATATATCTATGGACTTCTATGCAAAAACTCAAAACGTCAACAGGGAAGGAATCACCATTCATGAGTTCGACGCCTTCCATAGATATGCGATGAACAGTTATTGCCTGTCGGCTGCTTTGATTGCGCACTACAAAATGTACTTCTAAATATTTCGATAAAAAAGCCTTTAAACGCTGATATTCTCAGCATTTAAAGGCTTCTCTTTTAGTCCTGAACGTACGGCATCAGCGCCAGATGACGCGCTCTCTTGATCGCTACGGTCAGCGCTCTCTGATGTTTTGCACAGTTTCCTGTGATTCTTCTCGGAAGGATTTTTCCTCTCTCAGATACGTATCTCTTTAATTTATTTACATCCTTGTAATCGATCTCGTTATTCTCTTTTCCGCAGAATACGCAGACTTTCTTTCTTCTACGTCCGCCTCTTCTCTTCATCGGAGAATCGCCTCTATCATTTCTGTTAAAAGCCATTTGTGTTTTCCTCCTTTATAATCATTTTCCCGCGGCTGCCTGACAGCCCGGATTCTAGTTAAACGGCAGTTCCTCGTCAATGCCGTCCGGAATATTCATAAATCCGTCTCCCGACGCTGCGCTCGGAGCCGGTCTTGACGGCGCCGGAGCAGATGCGTACCCTCCGTCACCATGTGATGCGGATGCGGCCTTGCTCTCTGCAAATTCCTGATCCTCCACCACTACATCAGTCGTATAGACTCTCTGTCCGTCTTTATTCGTATAGCTTCCTGTCTGGATTCGTCCGGTCACAACGATCTTCAAACCCTGGCGGAAGTATTTCTCTGCGAATTCCGCGCTTCTGCCGAAAGCTACGCAGCCGATAAAGTCCGCAGTCGCTTCTCCGTCGTTATTGCGACGGAATCTGCGGTCTACCGCTAATGTATATCTGGCGATCGCCATAGAATTATCTCCGGAAGAATAACGGATCTCCGGATCTCTGGTCAGCCGCCCCATTAATATAACTTTATTCATGTCTTTTCCTCTTCTCTATCTATGCGTCCTGTCTAACGCACAAATATCTGATGACGTTCTCCATGATACGGACATGTCTTTCGATCTCCGCCGGAGCAGTTGCATCAGCCTCGAACTGAATGAAGTAATAGAAGCCTTCTCTCATCTTCTGAATCTCGTAAGCCAGTCTCTTCTTGCCCCACTCATCTACGTTCGTGATGGTTCCGCCGTAACGTACAACGTACTCTTTCACTTTTTCAATGGTAGCTGTTCTTACGTCATCCTCGATCTTTGCGTTGACAACAACGGCTAATTCATATTTGTTCATGCTCTTCGCACCTCCTTATGGTCTCTGGCCCCCTGACCTTGCAGGGAACAAGGAAATTAATATATCACAATTTTTGATTCTAACACAGAAATATGGGGATTTCAAGCATTTTCTGCTGGTTTTCTCAGACTGGTTTTCTCAGACCCTTTGTATTTTTCTCCACCAACTTCCGCGCAATCATGATCTGATGCCCGCAGCCCAGACATTTCAGCCGGAAATCCGCTCCCACCCGCAGAATTTCCCATTCCTGGCTCCCGCAGGGATGTTTCTTCTTTAATTTTACGATGTCGCCTACTTCGTATTCCATATGGCCCCCCTCCGCATAACAGATTCGGTTTTTATTTCATTGTGGTATATGTCTCAATCCGCTTTCCCTGCACAATAAAGCGCGTCGATTCATTTCCCGTACAGGTAGACAGCGTCACCACCAGATCCTCCGTGCTCACGGACGCTTTCGTCTGCACCACGGAATTTTCAAAGGCTTCCTTAATATAATCCATAAAATCCTGGTCATCCTCAAAGGTAAGCTGATAGGTTTTGCTGGTATACCCCACCTCGTGGCAGGCAAAGATTTCATATTTGTAAATCTTATCCGGCGTATAAATCCAGAAATAGGGGCTCTTCTCAAAAACGCCCTCCTCACGGAACTGCTTTAACTTTCCAAACATGGAAAGATTTCGCATGTTATGCCCGTAAATGACAGAGTTGCGATCGGAAAAGTCCTTTTTATTTTCACAGTCGAGGAAAATACATCCCGCAATATTCGGCGTTTTCTCAAAGGTATTGTGGAGATAAAAGTCATTGTCCTCCCCCTGTGTCAGAGGATAACTGATCTCCAGCGCCTCCACCTTCAGCCAGCCGATAATATCGCTGTTCATCTTTTGAAGCCCCTGAAAATCAACCGGGGATTTCATCACGGGTTCTCCGTCTACTTCCTCGATCGCCGGCTCTGTATCGACCTCTGCAAATTTCTCTTCCAGCTCGCTGTATTCATCTGTTCCTTCTTTATACACCAGATAAATCGATAAAAGCTGGTATCCGGAATAGCAGAATACCCCCAGAGCCACGATCAGGATGACCGTACGGAGAATATCGCCTGCCGTGCGCTTTTTCTTTTCTTTCTTTTCTTTTTTTTCTGACATATTGCCTCCCGTCAGCTCTCAGACTCCGTTTTCAGGTTCCTCCTCTTTTTGGACATCGGCGTCTCCTGATGTCTCAGCAGGCGCACCGTGAATTTGGTGCAGTACTGCGTGCTGGACGCCTCAATCGTTCCTCCATGCAGCTCCACGATCGCTTTCGCAATGGATAAGCCCAGTCCCGCGCCTCCCGTCTGGCTGGATCTGGCGTTATCCGCCCGGTAAAATTTTTCAAAAATCGAAAGCAGCTTCTGCTGTGGAATCTGCTCCCCCTGGTTTGTAAAGGCAATGACGATCGTATTCATCTCACAGTACGCCTGAATATCGATATTCGTCCCCGGATAACTGTAAGCGATCGCATTCCTGAGCAGATTATCAAAGACCCGCGCCAGCTTATCCGGGTCTCCAATTACCACGAGTCCGTCATCCGTATGGATAGAACAGGTCAGCTTTTTCTCCGCCAGCACCGCATAGCTTTCATCCGCAAGCTGTTCCAGCATGATGGAAAGATTCACCTTCCCCTTTTCCAGTACAATATCCTGCAAATTAAACCGGGTGATCTCAAAAAACTCACTGATCAGCTCTCCCAGCCGGATGGATTTCTCCAGTGCGATGTGAATATATTTCGCCCGCTCCTCCGGCGCCATATCCGGCTGCTCGTCCAGCATAGTCAGATAAGCAATCGTAGAGGTCAGGGGGGTTTTCAGATCATGCGCTAAGAAAACCACCAGATCGTTTTTTCTCTGCTCACTCTCATTCGCTGCATTTTCCCTGCGTTTCAGCGTCATTTTTAAAGTATTCAGCTTTTCTGAAATCGGCCGAAGCTCTGGCTCCAATTCCACCATTGCATCGGAATCGCTCAAAATATGGTCAATGCCATCTCCGATATCGTCCAGGTAATGTGTGATTTTTGAAATCGCCACATAGAAAAAAATCATAAAAAGCAGCATAAATCCGCCCAGGAGAAACAAATCTTTATTCTCCATAAAGATGCGTCCATAGAGAAGATTGGCTTCTTCCCAGCTCAGATCAAAAAACATGAGACAGCGTATCACCCATTCCGGAAAACGATTCTGAAAGATTCCGTCCACCAGAAGAACTACGATCATATAACCGATTCCAAGCGCCAGCGCCGTCACCAGAAGGGTCCGCAGCATCAAGCTCCATTTCAGTTTGCGATAATTATTTTTCAACGCGATAGCCCACTCCCCACACTGTCTTGATAAAATCTGATTTTCCTGTCGGCCCGCTCATTTTCTCCCGAAGATGCCTGATATGAACCATTACCGTATTGTTACTGTTCTTATAGTATTTTTCTTTCCAGACCTGCTCAAAGAGCTGCTCGGAGGAGATGACCTGCCCCCGGTTCTCACAGAGAATCCAGAGAATATCGAACTCGATCGGCGTCAGGGTCAGTTCCCTTTCATTATAAACGCACTCATGCGTACTCCGGTTCAGTACCAGCCCCGCAAAGTCAATGACGTCCTCCTGCGGTCTGGCTCCTTCATTGTATTTCGTAAAACGGCGGAGCTGCGCCTTCACTCTGGCGATGAGCTCCAGCGGATTGAATGGTTTTGCTATATAATCATCCGCCCCAAGCGTCAGCCCGTTGATCTTATCCATATATTCCGTCTTTGCCGTCAGCATGATGACCGGAAACGTGTATTTTTCCCTGACCTTCTGCAAGATCGTAAACCCGTCAATATCCGGCAGCATCACATCGAGAAGCGCCATATCCGGTGTGTTTTCTTCGATGCTCCGGAGCGCATCCGTTCCGTTATAGCACTTCTGCACCTCATAATTTTCATTTTTCAGATACAATTCTACGACGTCCGCAATCTCTCTTTCATCATCTACGATCAGTATTTTACTCCCCACGGTGTTCCTCCTTATCAATTCCTGCCCGTAACTGTTCAGTACCTTCACAGTCACTCCTGCCTTTATAATTCGCAGTTTCCGACCGTTCTTGGAAATGGAATGGCGTCCCTGATATTCGCAATTCCGGTCAGATACATGACGCATCTCTCAAATCCAAGTCCAAAGCCTGCATGGCGGGTAGAACCGTATTTCCTGAGATCCAGATAAAACTTGTAATCCTCCTGGTTCAGTCCCAGCTCTTCCATCCTCTGTATCAGCTTATCGTAGTCATCCTCTCTCTGGCTTCCTCCGATAATCTCTCCGATTCCCGGAACCAGGCAGTCCATCGCCGCCACTGTCTTTCCATCCTCATTCAGCTTCATGTAGAATGCCTTGATCTCTTTCGGATAGTCTGTCACGAATACCGGACGTTTAAACACCTGCTCCGTCAGATAACGTTCATGCTCTGTCTGAAGATCGCAGCCCCAGGAAACCTTATAGTCAAAGTCTGCGTTATTCTTTTCGAGAATCTCGATCGCCTCCGTATACGTCACATGCGCAAACTCGGAATTTACCACATGGTTCAGGCGTTCCAGAAGCCCCTTATCCACAAAAGAATTGAAGAAATTCATCTCCTCCGGCGCATGTTCGAGGACATAACGAATCACGTATTTCAGCATGGACTCCGCCAGCATCATATCGTCCTTCAAGTCAGCAAACGCAATCTCCGGCTCGATCATCCAGAATTCTGCCGCATGGCGGGTCGTATTGGAATTCTCCGCACGGAACGTCGGCCCGAAGGTGTAGATGTTTCGGAATGCCTGTGCAAAGGTCTCGCCGTTGAGCTGCCCGCTTACCGTCAGATTCGTCTCTTTTCCGAAGAAATCTTTACTGCCGTCCACTTTACCTTCCGCAGTCCTCGGAAGGTCGTTCAAATCCAGTGTGGTGACACGGAACATCTCTCCCGCGCCCTCACAGTCGCTTCCTGTAATCAGGGGCGTATGCACATATACGAAATCTCTCTCCTGGAAGAACTGATGAATGGCATAAGCGATCAGGGAACGCACGCGGAACACGGCCTGAAAGGTATTCGTCCTCGGACGCAGATGAGAAATCGTCCGCAGATATTCCAGGCTGTGGCGTTTCTTCTGTAACGGATAGTCCGGCGCCGACGCTCCCTCTACCGTAACCTCTGCCGCCTGAATTTCAAAAGGCTGTTTCGCCTGGGGCGTAGCCACCAGCGTACCTTTTACAATTACTGCCGCGCCTACGTTTAACCTGGATATCTCTGCGAAATTCTCCATCGTATCATGATATACGACCTGCAACGGTTCAAAAAAAGTTCCGTCGTGCAGGACTAAAAATCCAAAAGTCTTTGAATCACGGACACTACGCACCCAGCCGCCGACCGTGACCTCCTGATCCAGATATTTTTCTCTGTTTCTGAAAATTTCCCTAACTGTTGTTAACTCCATAGTCTGAACTCCTTTGTTCTCGAAAATATTGTGCTTTCGTATAAGTATATCCCATAAATCGGGCATGTGCAAGCCTTGACTTAAGATACAGTCTTCCTATGTAACAGTCCAGCCATCACAGGATATATGTGCAAATCTCTTAACATGCAAGCATGTACGAACTTTGCACATATACCCTGCATGGCTGAACTGTTACCTCCATATTGCATCGTTTCCCGAAACATGATATTCTTAAGGACGGCGTCAGAAATCTTAATCTTTAGAATTGACAGAGGAGTGAAAACAAATGGTAAGACCGATTTGTAAAGACACGATATTCCTGAGTCAGAAATCAGAGCCTGCCACCAAAGCGGATGCTGCCGTGGTTCAGGATCTGCTGGATACCTTACAGGCGAATCGGGAATACTGCGTCGGCATGGCGGCAAATATGATTGGTGTTAAGAAAAATATTATCGTTATCAATACAGGCTTTTTCCATATGGTCATGATAAATCCTGTCATTATAAAAAAAGATACGCTCTATGAAGCGGAAGAGGGCTGTCTCTCGCTGTCAGGAGTACGGAGAACGAAACGCTACCATAATATCCAGGTAGAATTTCAGGATCAGAATTTCAAAAAAAGGCGGCAGGAATATTCCGGCTGGGTCGCTCAGATCATACAGCACGAATGTGACCACCTTCAGGGGATTCTTATTTAACTTTAGACATCCTGAAAAACCCAGGCCGCCCTGTGGCTGCCTGGATTTTTGTCATAAACTTTTAAACCCGTACTCTACATAAACTTCTCCCCAGTTCACATGGAGCAGATAATAATATCCCGGCTTCACCCCGTTCAGATACCATCTCCCCTCCCGGTTTTCTACTTCTTTTTCCTGTAACTTCGGCACTTTCTTCCCATCGGTGTCCAGACATGTGACCGTAATCTGATCTGCCCCGCTTTCCGGAAGCAGTTCCAGCTCCGTATCCGGATCGGAAAGCCTGATTTCACACGGTTCACTCCATTCTGTTATGAAAGGGGCGTCCGCAACGGCTTCCACGGTTTCCCCCTTTTCATTCGTCCATCTCCAGCGATAACCGCCCCTGGTAAGAAATGCACAGCAGACCGTTTCCCCCTCCGTATAGCTCATCCGCATAACCGGGGGCTCCGATGGGTCTGGTTCTTCCGCCTCTCCCAGACCCTCTGCCAGCAGTTCTTCATATCTGCGGGTGCATTCCTCTTTTTCCGTTTCATCCGCCTTCTTCGTCACTTCTATACGCAGAACCTTTCCGAATACAGGTGGATAACACTCCATCACTTCCCCATTTGTCGTGACATTCACCCTGTCGCCTGTATCCAGTTCGTCCTCCGTAATCTTCTCCCCATTCTCGCCGTAAATCTCATCCGCATCGAATTGTCCGGGATCATACGGCGTCCCCTCTTCGCTAAATACCAGATAAAAAGTGGGAGATTCACGGTATATCACGTATGACTTCGTCACGATGTCTTCTTCCATCTCGCTATCCTCTTCATATGTCCCCTCCCCGGCAGGTTTTTTCTGTTCTCCTGGCTGCCAGCCGACTCTCCATGCCGCGGCAGCACAGACCGCCAGCAGAAGAATCGTACAGGTTGTCATCACTTTTCTTTTTTTCTTCATCCGTCTCCTCCTTAATACGTCAGTTCTTCAATCTTCTCATATCCCTGCTCCATGTCAAAGGATTTCAGTCCGCCGCTATTGGACAGATACAGGGTGCTTCCGATATAAAGTCCCCGGACGTTCCCATTTGCATCCCATTCTTCTTTCTTCCGCAGCTCATACAAAAACTCGTTCACAAAGCCCTTTTCCCCGTCATAGGAAAAGACCAGGTAATTATTTTCACATTCCAATCCAAAAAGATTCTTCGCCGGATTGATCATGATCGCCTTGTAATTATAAAGCCCCGGACAGCTATGCGAGTCCCTGATCACGTACTTATCGATTTCTTTCACATCCGATGGGTCGGAGACGTCAAACATCGAAAGCTTAATCCCCTGATATTCTCCGGTTTCCGGGTCTACTTCGTTGCCGATTCCCAGAAGTTTATTCTCCCCGTAAAAATGCAGATAAGAAGAAAATCCGGTAATTTTCAGTTCTCCCAGAATCTTTGGCTCTTTCGGGTCTGTCAAATCTACAGAAAACAGCGGGTCCGTATCCCGGAAAGTCACAAAATATCCGGTGTTTCCCATGAACCTTGCAGAACGGACGCTCTCGCCCGGCGCCAGATTTTCGATTTTCCCGCAGATTTCCAGATTTTCATCCAGTACGTAGAGATACGTCATCTCCTCGTCATTGTTCCAGTCTGTCGCTACCGCCCGAAGATATCCGTTATATTCATTTACGGAAAAACTGTCGTTTACATACCCTCTGATTTCTCCAGCCGCCGCGGCTTTTATTTTCCCGTCCTGGTAATGGAATTTCAGAATCTGCGTATAGTCTCTTCCATTTTCATAATGATAACCGATGGTATAAATGTTTTCCGCGCTCACATAAAACTGTTCCGCTGCCGATACGATCGCTTTCCGGTCAATGACCTGATCCGGCTGCTTCACATCCACGGAGGAAATGACCAGATAATTGGAACGGTTCGCATACTCCGGCAGATAAATATCATCCACGCCCATCGCCTTTCCCTGGACCTCCGGCAGATAACTGCTTCCGTCACGGGTATCCTTCAGGATGGGCTGGTATTCTGTAAACAGATACAGGGTATCTCCATTTTTCCTGGAAGTCCTGTAATATCCCTCCTGTGTAACGCTTCCAGAAAGCTTCGGCTTCCTGCGGTCGCCAAGCTCATACGTGTATACTTTCGTAAAGCTCTTCCTGTCAACAGAATACACATCCTCCTCTTCCTCATCCATAGAGGCTTCACTTCCCGACGCCAGAAGAAGCAGTCTGTCTCCATCCAGATACATTTCTTCCACATCCTCCTGCCCCGGAAGGGTGATCTCACTCATTTTCTCCATCCTGCCGTCCACAGCTTTTACAATACAAAGCCTGCTGCCTGACAGCGCATAGATATAGGTTCCATCCGTCTTTACAATATCTCCCTCATCCACATCGGCTTCCTGTAGATTCGTCTGTGAAAAATCATCTGCCTTCTCCGCCGAGCCCATACTTTCCTCTGCCGTCGCTTCTGTTTTCTCTTCCGCCTTTTCCATTTCATAAACTGACGCTCCATCCTCTGCCATAAGCCCCAGCCCCATATCTCTGGTCTGCATCATATCCGCCAGCGCCAGATACAGTTCTTCTTCGCTGGACACGTGGGGAATCACTTCCTTTTCTTCTTTATCCTCTGCTTCCTGCACAACGTTCTTCTCTACAGCCGCTTCTGTCACCGCCTCCTGCGCTGCCTCTGTCAGCGCCGCTGCTCTTTCCGGCTCTCCCTGGTCTCCGATATTCCCGGCCTGCCACGCTGCCGCAAATATGAGCAGAATCGCTGCTGCCATCCCTCCGATCTGATACACCGGCAGCTTCTTCTTTTTCTGCTGTCTTCCCCTTACCATATCCTCGACATGCTCCGGTCTTAAAGATTCCGGCGCATCGATTTTCCCGGCCGACCGCCTGATCTCCTCTAACATCTTTCTTTCATCCATGAATGGTCCTCCTCTCTATCTCTCCAGACCTGCTTCCATTTTCTTTAAAGCACGGCTCTGCCTGGATCGCACGGTATTGTCACTCATATGCAGCATCCGCCCAATCTCCCGGCTGGTATAGCCTCCGAAAATATTCATTGCCAGAATCAGTCTGTCCTCATCCGGCAGCCCTGCAAACACACGGCGCACATCCATATCCCGGCAGATGTCCCTCGGCTCCGCCGTCAAATCCTCCGGCAATTCCAGCGTCTTATTGGCGTACTGCCCCAGCTTCCTGCGGCACTTATTCGTCAGAATGCGGAACATCCATGCTTTAAAGGATTCCACTTTCCGTAATCCTCTGATCCCCTGCCAGGCGTCTGCCACCGCATCGCTGACTACATCCTCCGCATCATGTGTATTTTTTAAAGTATAAAGTGCAAAACGGTATAAATCCCGGTAGACTTCCTGATACAGCTCCGAAAATGCCTGCACGTCTCCTTCCTTTGCTCTCTGAACAAGTTCCATATTTTGGTTCATAGCATCACCCCTCTCATTTGTCGACAAATATTGGTTCATAATTATAGTGTCTCACAGTTCCTGAAATGTTGCAATTTATCTGATATAACTTCAAAAAAAGTGTAAAGACCCGTCCCTTTCCTGGTCCTTACACTTTTTTCATAGGCATTTTTAATTATGAATTTTTCTGCTTTAATTCTCTGACATCGGATTCCAGCTTTGTCACCCTAACAGACAACAGCTCAAGTTCGGCATTCGGCTTCTGAACTTCCTTTAAATTCCTTGCCAAATCAAGATGTCCCTCTGCAATACGCCGGATATTGACACAAATCTCATTTTCCAACATCATTTTCATGTCTTTTACATCGGCTTTTAAGGTTTCTAAAGCATCTACCCTGGTTTCCAAAGTTTCCATCCGGGTTTCGAAAGTCTCCATCCGGGTTTCGAAAGTCTCCATCCGGGTCTCGAAAGCATCCATCCGGGCCTCGAAAGCATCCATCCGGGCCTCGAAAGCATCCATCCGGGCCTCGAAAGCATCC
>CALCMD010000084.1 GCA_937965795.1 uncultured Lachnospiraceae bacterium
TATCGGCTTCATATCCTTCCTGCGTAAGTCATAATCTCCCACACAAACCGTGATTTGCATTCAACTCCAAAAGCCAAATGTTTTTCAAGCATTCATCACAGGATTTTCATAGAATGAACAAAACTTTTCTTTATGATAAGCCATAACAGAATACGATTGCAGGAAGGTTTAAAAGGGTATTGGATGATGGCGAGAAAGAAAGCAGGGAAAATTTTGTGCATAGCGCTAACGGCGCTTTGCCTGGCAGGGTGCCAGAACAAAGAAGCAGGAGGGATGGGAGAAAACGCAGAAATGTCTACAGGAGTTTCGGCGCAGGAGAACCATTCATGGCAGGAAGAAGGAACCATTACCGGGAAAGTCACGGAGATCAATGGGAAAGAAATTACGCTGGCGCTTGTGGAAATGCCGAAGATGGAAAATGAAACACCGGGCGGGGGAGAAGAAGGAAAGCCGCCAGAGCTTCCGGAAGGCGAGACGATGCCGGAAAGAAAAGAGCCGCCAGAACTTCCGGAAGGTGAAACCATGCCGGAAGGAGAGGAGCCGCCAGAGTTTTCGGAAGGACAGACGCCACCCGAACATGGACAAAAAGAGGAACCGGACGGAAACGGCCCTGGCATGATGGAAACAACGGGAGAGGAACAGACGATTACGGTGTCCGATGAGACTGTTTATACAATGGACGAGCGGGGCGAAAGCCAGGAAGCTTCTCTTGCAGATATAGAAGAAGGAAGCATTTTGCATGTGAAGATGGATGGCGAAACCGTTTCTTCTATTAAGATCAGAAAAATGCAGCCGGGCGACCAGGAACAGGAGACAGAAGGAGGCGTATCATGAAGCACGGAACAACCCGAAGAAAAAAACGAATCATGGCAGTCGGCATTCCGGCGGCGATTCTGATCGTGGGAGCTGGCGTGTGTTTTTTCGCATTTCACCACAAGAGTATAGAAATTGTAGCTTTGGCTGAGCCGATGCGTACGCAGGTGACTGCCGGGAGCATTTCGACCACGGTGACAGGCACGGGAACATTGAAAAACGATACGGCAAATGAGGTAAAGATTCCGGCGGATCTTACGGTGGAAGAAGTGCTGGTGGAAAGCGGTGATACGGTAAAGGAGGGGGACGCGCTGGCAACGGTCAATCAGACGTCCATCTTGAAAAAATTGTCTGCTGTGCAGGAGGAACTAAAAAGTCTGGATGAAGAAATCAATGAGAAAAAGGACGAGAAGGAATCTGCGTACATCAAAACCTATGTAGCGGGAAGAGTAAAGAAAATTTATGCGGAAGAAGGCGACCGTGTGGCGTCGGTGATGAAGGAGCAGGGAGCCGTTCTGGTACTTTCGATTGACGGTCTGATGGCGGTTACTTTAAAAGAAGTTTCCGGTGTGAGCAGCGGAGACGCCGTGACGGTCACACTGGCTGACGGTGATACAAAAGAAGGTACGATAGAAAGCGTTTCAGAAAAAACGTGTATCGTTACCCTGACGGATGATGGTCCTTCGGTTGACGAAGAGGTAAAAGTTTCCGATCAGGAAGGAAATGTAATTCGGAAGCGGCGTGTTATATATTCACCAGCCAATCGGGATTACAGGAACTGTGGGCACAGTGTCTGCCGTGAGCGTGGAAGAAAATGAAAAGGTCAGCGCTTCTTCTACGCTGATAGAGCTGGAAGATGTTCCAGTCTCCACAGAATACCAGGAGCTTCTGTCAAAGCGCAGCGACCTTGCGGAAACCTTGCAGGTACTGACACAGCTCTCCCAGGATCATACGATCCGGGCAGAATATGACGGAACGGTCGAAAGTGTGGAGGTGACAGCAGAAAAATCAGGTTCCGGGGCAGGGGAAGCTTCCGAAGGAGTCCATGTAGCTTCTGCATCAAAGGAAGCAGACCAGGCGGCGGTATTCGTTTTGACAAGCGCCGGGAATGAGACAGAGTCTGCGGAGGAACCGAAGGTAACGAGCATCACCAATATGGAGGAAGTGTTCCAGAGACTGTCAGAATCCGTGGAGACGCCTGTTTTTGGAAAAGTTCCGGCGTCGTCCATTTCGGAGACGGAGCAGTATACAGGAAAAATCAGATGGATGCCGGCAGACGGGACGTTTGCGGAAAAGACAGGGTATACGGCGGTGATTGAGCTGACCGCCAGGGCCGGGTATCAGTTCGTGATTCTAGAGGGAACGCAGCTTTCCTATCCGAATGCGCAGATGACACAGTGGGAGATTGGGGAGCAGTGTGAGCAGAATACGTTGAGACTGACCATTCTGTTTCCTGAAACGGCGGAAAAGGAAACAGAAAGTATTCCCGAAAGTGAAACGCAGAGAGGACAGCAGAATTCGGAGAATCAGCTAAATCCGGATGATCCGCAGAGCCAGAGCGGCCAGCAGGGGCAGGATGAGCCGAATGAGAAAACACAGCAGGGGAAGAACGGTCAGAATTCCGGGAACCAGCAGGATGACACACAGGGAACGAACCAGAAGCAGCAGCAAAACCAGAGCGGGCAGGCAGCAGGAGTATCCGGCGTAAGTATGGCAGGACTTTCAGGAAGCAGCAGTCAGACGGAAGCGGCCGGGGACAGCTCCGATACTTCGGAGGAAAGCGGAAATACCTCTATGGCCACGGCATTTACGATTTCAAAAAATGAGAATATGTGTCTTTCCGTGAATATTGATGAGCTGGATATTCTGTCGATTGAGGAGGGACAGAAGGTAACGGTTACGATAGATGCGCTGGAGGGGCAGGAGTTTGAGGGAGAGCTTACAAAGATCAATCATACGGCGAGCAATAATGGAGGCGTCACGAAGTATACCGCAGAAGTCACCTTTCCGAAAAAGGAATCCATGCTGGCGGGGATGAATGCCACGGCAACGATTGTCGTAGAAGAAAAGGAAAATATCCTGACGCTTCCAGCGGAGGCAGTACAGGAGCGGGGAAATCATTCTTTTGTCTATACCCAAAAAGGGGAAGATGGCGTTCTGTCCGGTGAAGTCGAGATAGAAACAGGACTGTCAGATGGAAATAAAGTGGAAATCGTAAGCGGGTTGGAAGCAGAACAGGAAATATACTATAACAGGGTAATCAATACAGATGGAAATGACAACGGGCTGGAAGGAATGCAGATGAATGGAATGCCTGACATGGGCGGGATGCCCGCGATGGGGAACGGACAACGCCCGGATGGCGGCGGGTTTGGAGAAAAACAAGGCAGCGGCCAGGGCGGCCCGATGGGACAGCGGGGTGAATAGGAATGATTCAATTTCACGATGTTTCGAAGATTTATACCATAGGCGGGGAAAAGGTGTATGCGTTAGACCGTGCCAATATGCACATATATCCGGGGGAATTCGTCAGCATTATAGGTCCGTCAGGAAGCGGGAAATCTACGATGATGAATATTATCGGCTGTCTGGATGTGGCGGATGGCGGCGAGTACCTGCTGGACGGCCAGGCGATTGAACAGTACTCAGAGCGTGAACTGGCGAAAATCAGGAACCGGAAAATCGGATTTATTTTTCAGAATTTTAATCTGATCCAGAGGATGACGGCGGAGGAAAACGTGGAGCTTCCCCTGATCTATCAGGGAGTCCGTGCCGCAGAGCGAAAAAGCCGGGTACGGGACGCGCTGGAGAGCGTAGGGCTTTCGAAGCGGAGCGGGCACAGGCCGTCGGAGCTTTCCGGAGGACAGCAGCAGCGTGTGGCGATTGCCCGCGCGCTGGTCACGGGGCCTTCTCTTTTTCTGGCGGATGAACCCACTGGAAATCTGGATTCCAGAACGGGAGACGAGATTATGAACCTGTTTCATGAGCTGCATGAGAGAGGGAATACCATTGTCCTGATTACGCATGATGAAAAAGTGGCGCAGCAGGCATGGCGCAGAATCCGTATTTTAGACGGGCATGTAGAGGAGGTGGACGAATGGTTTTCCAATCCATAAAAATGGCATGGAGTGCGATTCTTTCAAATAAAATGCGTTCCTTTCTGACGATGCTTGGCATCATCATCGGCGTGGTTTCTCTGGTGGTGCTGGTATCTGTTGTAAATGGAGCGACGGACTCCGTGACCGCGCAGATTGATGGGATGGGCACGAACCTTCTGACTGTGCGCATTACCGATGATAAGGAAAATCCCCTGAAGCTGTCAGAATTATCCGGGATTGCCGAAGAGAAGGCGATTGCCGAGGTGGCCCCTGCCGCACAGACGAATGTAACGGCAAAGAGCGGCTATAACAGCGAGGATATGACCGTACATGGAACGACGGGAGCCTATGCTGCGATTCAGGGGCTTGAGCTGGCGGCGGGGCGATTTCTGAAAAAAAGTGATGTTGACAATCATACGTATGTGGCGGTCATCAATCAGACGGCTGCCGAGGAAATCTTTGGCACGCGAAATGTGCTGGGAGAAGAGATTTCGCTTGACGGGAGAAGTTTTCAGATCGTGGGCATTCTTGCAGAGGATGATTCGGTCACTTCTGTACGGAACTCTGATACGCTGGAGGCGTATATTCCATATACGACCATCATGCGCATGACGGACAATATTTTCCATATCACGTCTTTTTATGCCTCCTCGGCAGATGAAAACAGCATGGACGCTGCGGAGCGCGTGCTGGAATCGAAGATGCTGGAACGTTTCGGAAACGATGAGGACGCCTTTACGATCGTCAACCAGTCCGCATTGATGGAAGCCATGAGCGGCGTCACGAATACGCTGGCGTTGATGCTTGGAGGAATCGCAGGAATTTCTCTTTTGGTAGGAGGCATCGGAATCATGAATATCATGCTGGTGTCGGTAACGGAGCGGACGAAAGAAATCGGCATCCGCAAAGCGATCGGAGCGGGGAGGGGAAGTATCATGATGCAGTTTCTGACAGAGGCTCTGATGGTTAGCATGATGGGGTGCCTGGCGGGAATCGCCCTGTCCTTTGGCATTTTGCAGGCGGCGGGATTTTTTATCGAAGATATGAGCTTTCACCTGTCTATGAGCGTCGTGTGGGCAGCGGCAGGATTTTCGATTTTGATTGGCGTGATCTTTGGGATTTACCCCGCGAATAAAGCGGCAGGGAAGCCTCCGATTGAGGCTCTGCGTTATTCTGGCTGATAAAATGATTTTTTATAAAATGAAATAATATTTTATGCAAAAGTACGGTTGACAATCCCATAAATAGATGATAAATTTGAAACAGTTCAGGCATGTTATGCGGGAAAGCGGAATACATGGCTGAACTGTTACCGTATAAAGAGATTTTAAGGAGGAAGAAATTATGAAAAAATTGATCGCAGCGTTACTCGTTGGAACTATGGTATTTTCTTTAAGCGCATGTGGAAGCAAGGAAACAGCATCCACAGACGCCGCTACGGAAGCATCCACAGATGCGGCAAGCGAGGCAGCTACCGATGCAGCCGAAGGAACAGAAGCGGCAGGCGGCACTCTGGTGATGGCTACCAATGCGGAATTCCCCCCATATGAATATTATGAAGGCGGCGAAGTCGTAGGTATCGATGCAGACATCGCAAGAGCCATCGCAGAGGATATGGGTATGGAAGTGAAGATTGAGGATATGGCTTTTGATTCCATTATCGCAGCCGTACAGTCCGGAAAGGCTGATTTCGGCGCGGCAGGAATGACCGTGACAGAAGATCGTCTGGCAAACGTTAATTTCTCAGAGACTTATGCAGAGGCAAAACAGGTGATCATCGTGCCGGAAGGCAGCGAAATCAAGACAGCGGACGACCTGAGCGGAAAGAAAGTCGGCGTTCAGCTTGGAACGACAGGCGACATTCTGGCAGACGACATTGAGGATGGCACAGTAGAACGTTACAACAAGGGCGCAGAGGCAGTTCAGGCTCTGGTTCAGGGAAAGATTGACGCCGTTATCATCGACAATGAGCCTGCAAAGGTATTCGTTTCTGAAAATGAAGGGCTGACAACGATTGAGGACGCATATGAGGCAGAACAGTATGCAATCGCTGTAGCAAAAGATAATACAGAGCTTCTGGACAAGATTAATGCTTCTATCGCAAATCTGAAAGAGTCCGGCAAGTTACAGGAGATTATTGATAAATACATCAGCGCAGAATAATTGAAGGGAAAACATACCATGGCAGAAAGGTTTATTTTAAACTTTATAGAAGATGACAGGTGGAAATATATCACCGACGGCCTTGCAGCCACGCTTGAGATCACCTTTGTGGCAGTCGTGATCGGTATTGTGCTGGGCTTCCTGGTGGCGATTGTGCGCGCCACTTATGACAAGACAGGCAAGCTGAAGATTCTGAATTTTATCTGTAATGTATATTTGACTGTGTTCCGTGGAACTCCGGTAGTCGTACAGCTTATGATTATCTACTTTATCGTTTTCGCATCGGTGGATGTGAGTAAGGTTTTTGTAGCGATCGTAGCGTTTGGTATTAATTCCGGAGCTTATGTGGCAGAGATTATCCGGGGCGGAATCATGTCTATTGATGACGGACAGTTTGAAGCGGGCAGAAGCCTGGGCTTTAACTACATACAGACGATGCGGTACATTATTTTGCCGCAGGTATTCAAAAATGTACTTCCGGCTTTGGGAAATGAGTTTATTGTTCTTTTAAAGGAGACTTCCGTATCCGGTTACATTGCATTGCAGGATCTGACAAAGGGCGGGGATATTATCCGAAGCAGGACTTACGACCCGTTTATGCCGCTGATTGCCGTAGCGATCATCTATCTTGCCCTGGTATTGATCTTTACGAAACTGCTGGAGATTCTGGAGAGGAGGCTGAGAAACAGTGAACGATAATGGAACCTTAATCCAGGTACAGGACCTGGTGAAAACCTTTGGTGGAGAAGTCCATGCGCTCAATGGAGTATCGACCGACATTCACGCCGGCGAGGTAGTCTGTGTGATCGGGCCGTCCGGTTCCGGAAAAAGTACGTTCCTGCGCTGTCTGAACCGTCTGGAAGATCCGACGGGCGGACACATCATCTTTAAAGGCGTGGATCTGATGGACAAAAAGACGAACATCGATAAGCACCGCCAGAAGATGGGAATGGTATTTCAGCATTTTAATCTGTTCCCACATATGACAATTCTGAAAAACATGACGCTTGCACCTGTGAAACTCCAGGGAAAGAGCAAGGAACAGGCGGAGAAGGAAGCGATGGAGCTTTTGGAGAGAGTAGGGCTTGCCGACAGAGCGGGCGCATATCCGAGCCAGCTTTCCGGCGGACAGAAGCAGCGTATCGCAATCGTCCGCGCACTTTGCATGAAGCCGGAGGTCATGCTTTTTGACGAGCCGACCTCAGCGTTGGACCCGGAGATGGTAGGCGAGGTTCTGAACGTTATGAAAGACCTTGCCAGAGAGCATATGACGATGGTGGTGGTTACGCACGAGATGGGATTCGCCCGTGAGGTCGCCGACAGGGTCATCTTCATGGCGGATGGGAAAATTGTGGAGCAGAATTCTCCGGAGGAACTTTTTACGAATCCGCAGACGGAGAGATTGAAAAACTTTTTGAGTAAAGTGATTTAGAGGATAAAAGCAGGTGTATGGATTTTGACGGAATTCATACACCTGTTTTTTGATGGCGCAGGATATTGATAAGGAGGACAGTTCAAAGCAGAATTGTTTTTCAGTGCGAAACGTACCGAATTTTGCGAAAAAATTTACTTGCATATTATTGGCTCTATATTATAATAATGCCAGGGTCAAAAGTCAAATTCCACGTTGTG
>CALCMD010000085.1 GCA_937965795.1 uncultured Lachnospiraceae bacterium
GCCGGCGCTCCTCTGTCCGGTCCGCAAACCGTACCAGCTTAATGCTCAAAAAAGAAGTAAACAGCGTTGCCAGCATATCATAGGTAGAATCCTGGTCGGAGGTAATGCAAAAGTACGCACATTTTTCCCTTCCCGGCAATGTCAGGTCAATATCCGTGTGGCTGGTGATCTGCTGCACCAGCTTGTTTTGCAGAATCTGGAGCCTCGTGCCAAGTCCAAGTACCGCATTTCCTTTCACCTTTTCCGCTTTCGCGAAAAGCTGATACGGTCCCTTCGCCGGATGGCTGCCGGGCAGCCGCTCAAAAATAACATCCAGCGCCTCCACACTTTTATTTAACAGAAGCTTATACGCTTCCGGAAAGGTTTTCTGCTCCGGAGGATACTCCTCATATACATACAGGCAGAGCGCCTTGAGAAGATACATTTCAACGTTATCAGAAAAATGGTCAAATTTATCGGTGGTATTGCGGATCACAACGTCGCAAAACACGTCGATCAGTTCCCCTTCGTCGATCTCCGCCAGGCAGTTCCATGCATCTGAGTGGATAAGCTGGATCAGGTTCAACTGCTTTACCGTATACCCCTCATCCTTTAGGTACGCACATAAATCCTCGTACAGTTCCGACTTCGGATCCGTGATGTACATGCTTTCGCCCCGCCTTACACACTGCAGTGCCATGACCCTTGCAAAAGCGCGGGATTTCATGGAACCCTGGGAGCCGCATACCGCAATATTCCGGTTCAGTCTGGAATCTACCGGCAGGCTTAAAATTTTCCCGCTCTCAAGGTCCTTCCCAAAAATAATCCCTTTCACATCCCTGGTATCTTCATCCGCCTTTAATATCCCCTGCTGCTCCGCCTGTTTCATAAATCCCGCCGTTCCATAAGTTCCCTGGTCGGAAATCTCGAAATTGCGTTCATCCTGTTCTCCGTTTCCTTTTCCCCGAAGCATGATCAACACCGCCGTCACCGCAAATAAAACGATGGCAAACACCGAACATTTCAGCCCCGCAGATGTGGTAAGGCCGCGTTTCACGCAGGACACCGGATTTAGGCCGATCTCCGATTCCAGAAAGAGCGCCGCTAAAAAACCGCCCACATAAAATGCCAGAATCAGCATTCCAACTGCAAATGCCAGCATTTTTATCTTCTTACTCCTGTCCGCTTTCCCATTCCTCCTTTCCTTCCGCAAATTCCTGCGCCTGATGGTACTGATACAGATTCCCGTAGTAGCTGCTGATGGTGTGGACGGAATTATAAAGCGCCGTGATCAGCACCGCCCGCACATTCCTTGCTTTCGTCTGGTTCTCGTCCATACAGCGCAGCACATATTCTACATGCCCTTTTCCCAGCTTTGCGAACTGGCTTTTCACCACCGCAGCCGGCTTATTTTCCCGGTTCACCCGGATTTCCTGCGCCGTTGAGGCCAGCACTTCGCAGATGATCCCGAATATCTCATCAATCCGTTCGTCAAATGGATGGTCAAATTTTAAAGCCTCATAGTCGATCTGCTCCCGGATTCGCTCCTCCACCGTCCGGAAGGATGGGATAGGGTAATCTCTGTGGTAATCTCTGTAGTTATTCTCTGTATTTGTCTCCCCGATTTCGGGGACACCTCCCTCCATTTTCGGTGGGACCCTCTCCCCGTTTTCGGTGATACCTCTCCCCGATTTTGGGGACAGCTCTCCCTCAAATCGGGGACACCCCGGGCGCACTTCCCCCATATCCCTATTTTCGTATTCTTCCGGGTAAGTCAGCCGCTCCAGGACATCCACATCCAGATCCAGAAACAAGACATTTGAGACAAGGTGCCCGCCTCTTTCGATCGTGCGAAAGACACGCCGAATCACTCCCAGCTTTTCCAGTTCCACCACCGCATTCGTCGCATCCCGCTTTGTCAGGCCGAACTGATCCGCCATCTGCTGGTAATTTCTCTGCAGAAGGTCTGCGCTGAAGCGCTTTTTCAGACCGATAAGCTGCCCGGTCACCTCGTCGCGCACCTCCACCGGACGGTACCAGTATACAATATCCGCAAGAATCATGATTGCGGTTAAATTGGGTTTTCCAGTTTCTTTTCGTATGGTTTTAAACCATGCCACCGGGACTACATTCCCGGTGATCTGCAAACGGCTCATCCGGTCTACCGCCGGGTTCCCGGTTTCAAACATATTCCCCATGCCAGCCGTTTCTTCCTGCGGCGTCTTTTAGACGTCCCACTACCCGTCCTGCCGCAAATATTCCGCCGCTTTCTTTGCTATGACTGCCTGAATCTTCACCTGCGCCCCAAAATAAGCACGGAGCGCCTCCTCCTGGTAATCCAGGCACACCACAATACCGCACGGATGCCAGGCGGACTCCTGCCTGATCCTAAGCAGGCGGCGCAGTTCCAGTTCATGACAGAAATAGACCGGATTTTCCTCGTTATCATACCCGTCACAGATCTCATGCTCCTTCTCCCTCCTGCGTGAAAGTACCCCGCACAAAAACCCGTACAGTTGTTTTTTCTTTGCTTCATCCGAAAGGAGCCACATCTGAAGCTCTGCTTCCTCCCGCATGGGGACATAATAATAGCGTTCATACACATCATCCACCTGAAATAATGTTTTCCGGATCCCTCCATCGCTTTCTAACAGTTCCAAAAGGAATCCCATATTTTTACCGAAAATAAGCGCATCTGCCATCCAAAGGCTGCCTCTTTTCAAAAGCGCCTTCTCCGTCCATGTACGCATGGAGCGTTCCATCTTCTTTGCCCATTTCATCCGCTGCTCCATGGTATTATAGACTACATAGGCAGATTTCCCGGCCAGCAGTACCCCGCAGGCTCTTGACCCTTTGATTGCCTCAGAATCGCCTTTGTATTCCCCGCTTCCGTAATATACCGCTGTTTCCACTCCGTTCTTTCCAAAACCGTCTTCCCATGAAGGCTTCTGGCTCTGGAAGATACAAACTCCCGCTTTCCAAAGGAAAACCCAAACCTCGCTCATCCGGTATAGCCGTACACGCTTGTTTGCCTCACTTTTCACATGCATGGTCTGTGCCGAGCCCCTAAGAAAAAATGCAGTATCGCCTTCATACCTTTCCAGCAGATACCGCCTGCCCTTTTCCCTCAGCACATACCCCTTATAACCGTCCCTGCTCCTGACGGAAAGATAGCCCTCCTGTTTTAACCGGGTGATCAATGCCGCCGCATAAGAATCGGAACCAACTACCGGTCCTGCCAGATAGGACGGCAGTTCTCCGCATACGGCAATCATACGCAGCAGCTCATCCTGTTTCTTCATGTATCCACCCCTTTCTTCCAGAGTGTTCTGTACCCTGTCCGTTGCATACCTGGGTAGCCCACATCTCCTGTTTCTTTTCCAGATCACCGTTTTTACGCTGTTTGAAGGCATTCTCACACTATCGAATTTCCATCCTAAAAAAGCGCTTCTTTTTCGATACCGCAAACATCCCGATAACGGGCAATCCACTCCGGGAAACAAGCGGAATCCATAACGTAAAGAAGCGTCTTATCTTCCCGTCCCAGCCTTGTCATATGGCAGGTATCCGCATATAGTCCGCTGTCTGATTTTAAGAAAAAATGGGACAGCACATCCAGAACGTGCTTCTCCTCGTAATTGTCGTGATCCCGCACTCTCCCAAGTGGCAGCCCTTCGTCATAGATATGGACAAAACAGACCATGCACTTTGTATATTCCGGGACCTCAAGCCCCGCTTCCGCCTGTTTGACGCACCAGTGCTGGCATGCGGTATAAAGCGGCTTATACAGATAATCCGTATAACTTTCTTTCCGGTGGGGTACAAGGACCGGCATGGAAACTTCCAGTACCCCGCCCAGATTGGAAAGTTCTATCCCGTGGATCAGCACAAGATCGGACTTGTAATCCTCATATTGTCTGGTATCCAGCACAACTTCCAGTGTCAGCCTCCGCAGCTTTTCTGTCAGTTTTTCGGACTTTTTTGACGCCTCCAGCACCATCTCGCAGAAATTGGTATACTGCAGGTTCGTATTTTTTCTGGTGTACGCCAGCAGGATACTTCTTGCCTCCGCCAGATGCTGCTCCACTCCTGCCGCAGTTTTCTGGGCATCGTCCAGTTGGATCTTCAGCCTGCCCAGCACATCCCGCTCACTCATCCTTGCGGTAATATTCGACTTTTCCATCCTCCTTTACCGTGCAAAAACCTATCACATCCGGAATCCGGATTTCCGGTATATCCTCCGGGGTTTCCACCACCACGATATGCCCGCAGCCCTCGATCCGTTTTCTCGCAAACAGATTGTTCGTAAGGTTCACATCTGCGCTGGAAACATACAGAATATCGTAAATCTCCCCGTCCCCCACAAAAACAATGCGCACCGGATATTCCTCTTTTGATGCCAGGAAATGCTGCTCCACCTTTTTCTGGTCCATGATGCCAAGCAGCGCCCACATGCTTTGCAGTGTCCCGTATTCCCGCGCTCCGTATGCCTCCTCCCCGATCGCCACCATTTTCAGTTCCTGGTTGATATAGAGATCCCGCTCCTTTTCCAGCGTTTTTAAAGCCCGCCCCACAACCTGACAGG
>CALCMD010000086.1 GCA_937965795.1 uncultured Lachnospiraceae bacterium
AAAAATATGAATCATCAAAAGCATTTCGGAGTGCGGAGTATTATGTTTACATTTCTGCATCGAAAAACGGGAAACAGTATCTGGACAGCCTGCATGGAGAGGCGTCCGTAAGCAGATCTGGCTCCTATGGGAGAAACTGGTTTTTGATGATGGAGGACAAGAGAGGGGAATGTGCGGCATGAGTTTGACATTCTTCTGTAGAAATCACTATGGCTTATCTGGGTATCACCCAGAACAGTGAAAAAATTAGAACATGTCGGCAAAATGGGGTATTTAGAAGATACACTTTTTGAAATTCGCGGGTTACGCAAGTTGAAAAAATAAACAAATCCACATCTTTTGGTACTGAAAATGACTTGAAAACAGGGCATTTTTGAAAAGATGTGGATTTTGTAAATTATAATTTGTTATTTGGGAGAATTCATATTTGAGAGGATTCGGATTGATATGGTAGCCTTTCTATGTTATATTTGTGGCAGGAAAAGGTTGGCAGTGTCTTTGGAAAATTAGAAGCTGCAAAAAGATATGTTCGTGGGGGATATGACGTGGTTGTAGATGGTATCATAGGGCCGTGGTTCTTGAAGCCATGGCTAAACATTGTTCAAGAGAAGAATCAATGTGCGAGCGATTTTGCAGTCTTGGGCTATATGAATCGAATGTTATAGATACGACAACACTTTCAATCCAAGATACTGTTTCCGTAGTAAAAGAGAAAATTTCAAAAAGAATGGCGTTACTATCTTAAAATAATTTTTATACAAGTAACTTCCCGTTTACAGAATACTGATGGAAGGGCAGAAAAATGCTATGAACATGTACGAAGAGATGGATAAAGAGACAAAGGAAATGCTGTTGGATACACTGGCGGAGCTCACTTTGTCCGGGAAACAGCAGTGGGAGAAACTGGATTATATTCCGATTTCTTTTATTGAAGAGCCGGATAATTATGGGGAACTGGCTGGAACGGAAAAAGTGGAGGCTTTTATCAGCCAGAGTTTTGAGATGGAGGGAGCTTTTAACGGGCGCAGGTACAGCCTGGAACTTATGGAGGAGATTGATTTTCCTTCTAAGAAAGGGAATATTTCTGGAATACTTACTTATGGTGGTGAACAACGGGGAAAATATGACTTTGCTTTGTCGTTTGATAACCGGTATGAGGATGCTCCGGCGGACTGCTTGAAAGAATTGTTTGCGGATTCTACTGCTGTGAAGCTGGCAGAAGCGGTGGTTTCTCTTTTTGAAGGAACCGAGGCTGTGGAAGAAGGATTTTCCTATGCGTATTTTGTAGTTCAGGATGTGGGTAGGAAATGGAAACGGATGCCGCTGGTGAAGCTGGGCGAGAAGTTAATGAAAGAAAAGAGAATAGCTGATTTCCATAGGATAGTTCTGGATATGGAATACCGAGAGAAACTCCAGGAAGAGGTTTGAGGAAGCTGTGAAGAGCGAAAAGTTTAGTAGTGGTCGTAATACATTTTACGCAAAATCCCCCAATAAGGGTTAGTATCTCCCAAAATCCACTCGTATTTGGGAGAAAAATAAACATGATGGGAGAAACTTATAAGGAAAAGGAATGTCCAGTTGTTGACTTAGTATGATGTTTTGCTATGCTGATAATAGATAAAGAGGTGACTGAGATGGCAAGTACAGATTCGCACAAGGCATTAACGGAGTCTGAATTATTAGAAAAGTTAGAAAAATCACGCGAACACGCAGCGCAGGGAATGTTTAGGGATGCTGAGAAGGTTTCTCGTGATATAAAAGAGAAATACGGATTATAGAAGAAATGTAAAAACAGGAGACGCATCCGGCTTAGGGTGTTGTCTCCTGTTTCTCTTCGTCTTCATCCGGAACATATTCCATGATGTCTTCTACCTTGCAGTGAAGAATCTTGCAGAGGGTGTCTACCGTGCTGGTCTTGATAACCATATTGTGGCGCAGCCGGTGGAGCTGCGCTTTATCAATGCCATATTTTTCAATCAGCACATACTGGCTGATGTCTTTTTCTTTTAATGTGAGCCACAGACGGTCATATTTAATCATTCGTTTTCACCTCTCTTTTTATTTTAACGGTGTGTCCCGGTTAAGAATATGGTGCGTATCCGCACCATAGAACCGGAGAAAAAAGAACATTGCAAAAACGGCGTTTTTTACAACGTTCTTATTGGACGGTATCATTTGGAATGTATTCCATAATATCCTCAATACGGCAGTCCAGAATCTCACATAGCCGGTCCAGGGTGATGGTTTTAAGAACCATGTTTTTTCTCAGCCTTTGAAGCTGGGCTTTATCAACCCCGTATTTGTAGATGAGGTCATATTGGCTGATTCCTTTTTCTTTCATGGTCTTCCATAAACGGTCATATCGGATCATTTGATCGCCTCCCTTCTCTTGCATTTTAAATAGCGTCTCTTTATAATGATATGGTGCGTATACGCACCATAAAGAAAAACGCAGGAGGAATGAAAAAGTGGGAAAACGAGGGGGATTGTGTCTTACGGTGCTTTTATTCGGAGCTTTTTTAGGATGTGGCAAAGTACACACAAATATGCCAAAGATAAAGGAAGAAATGGAGACAGAGGAATTCCAACTGGAAATATCCTCATCTGTAGAGCAGGGGGAGTGCTATATTTGCGGGGAGCGGGAAGATAGTTTAATGCCCTATTATGCAAAGCGTGATTCCATTGGCATTGTCCATTGGAACCAGCCGGCAGTTACAGATTCGGAAGTGCGGGCTTATGATGATGATGGACAGGAGGTGTTTGGACAGGATGGTACGCGTATGAGTATCGACAGTTTTGGGGAAGGGTATGGAAGTATCTGGGTAAGCGGAACCCCGGACAGAGGTTATACAGACATAAAAATCCATTGCAAGAAAGAGGATGAAATAGATTTAAGCGCGGCAAGCAAGATTTTGTGCCAGCGCTGTCTGGATCAGGTAGTAGAATTCTATACAGACCAGAAGAATTATGGGGACGATAGCAGGCTTGCGACAACAGGATATTGTCTGGTGGATTTTACGACAAGGAAATTGTATACCCTGTCAGATCCATATCGCGGATATTTTATTAGAGATTATTATGTTACTTACGACATTGAACAGGAAGCACAGGACGGGGAAGGAGAAATTGATATTTTCCTGGCGTATATGCCAAAACGGGAACCGCAGGCAGTGATAAAATAAAAGATAAAACAAAATATAGAATTGGAAAAGTTGACAAACACAATATATTGTGGTAGATTGTAGATGGATGATAAATTGTGCATAGAGCTTTTGTGCAGAAAATTTGGTTCCGGCGGTGAGGCCGGGAGAATAATTTCAGGGAATCCTTTATCATGCAAGAATGACATCAAAAATCTGAAAATGGGTTTTTGGTGTCTTTTTTTATGCCTGTATATGGAAAAAGGGTTTGTAAGGAAGCATTTATGCGAATGGAAAAAGAAGGAGGGAAGCAATCATCCGAATAAAACCAAAAGAAGATAAAACATATTTGCGGATAACAGATGGAAATATGGATTTTTGAAGGAGAAGGGAGCGCATGCCCTTCTTTTCTTTATGGAAAGAATCTGGTATCCGCAGACGGGATACCGGCATTTGTTATCGGCGGAAAGGAGAAGACATGGTTGATCTATTTGCGGATATCCCGGAGGAGATTATTGAGAATACGCTTCAGGTGATCCGGGACAATTTGGACAAGGTAAATCTGTATGGGGGACATACGCTGCGCAAACATGCGGATATTCAGGTACAGGCGCTGCAGTTCCGCTTAACCCAGGAAGACATCCGGTATGCGACATCTTTTTGGGATATGGAAGTGGCGGTAGCTGTTGCACAGGAAATGATGCGGATGTTTTTTGATGAAGAGATTACATTCTGGCTGCGGAGCAGCTATAGCGACTGCCTGCCCCTGGTAAAACGGTTTGAAAAAACGGTAGGCTACGGTTTTCGGAGAGGTGAGAACATCTTACGGGAAAATCTGAAAAAAGCCTGCCTGGTTCTGGTAAAAGACCAGGATGCAGACTGGGGATTTCGGATACTTACCAGTTATCCCATGTTTTAAGAAAGAGGGAAGAGATGAAAATACAGGTATTGATGGCGGTAAAGGAAGGGATTGCACGGGGAAAGCGGATTGATTTTGCGTTGGATGAGAAAAGCAGTCTGTACATTGCTTCCTGTGAAGGAAAGGCTTTTGGGGTTGCGAAAAAGCTTTTGCACGGAAGAAGGCGTCATTTGAAAAATCTTAGCAATTCCTTCAGCGGAGTGGCGGTTAAGGTAAGCCCGGAAAGCAGAAACATGGAAGTCAAGATTATGCGGGAAAGGAGAGGACAGGGAACGGGTAAAAACTGTCTTGGATAAGCAAAGGCGGTGTATGGCATGAGAGATGAAGAATATGCTGGCTATTGCTGCCTGGTGATTGCTATTTTATGCGATCTGAATGCAGATGAAGCCAGAAAAATGTACCAGTACGGGCCGGATCACCCGCTCTGCCGGAAAATTCGGCAGAGGAAAGTAAGCAGGGCAGGACTGGAAAAACTTGACCGGAAACAATCCGGTGAAGTGATGGCAGAATTATTAAGCCAGGGGTACAGCGTGGATGCAGTGGCAGAGGCTTTTTTCTGCTTCCCATCGACAGTCCGGCGGCGGGTAAGGGAATTTCGGACCAAAGGAGAGGAGGAAAGTGATGCACCTTCATAAATTTGCGGACATGGTTTCTTTTGCTGAAGCCGCATCATGCGGCACACTTCCGGCGACGGAGGAATACCGCATTTTTTTTAAGAAGCTGCACCCGGCCCAGTTTTTAAATTCGATCATCCGGATCCCGGTTTATGAAGTGAAGTATTCCTATTATACGAAGCGAGGGAATTACCGTGTAGCGTATAAATATATGTTCGTACAATTGGAACACGAGGAACTGGACATGGAAATAGAGATGGCGTTTCGGGATTGGGTGACGGATCTAAACAAACAGAAACCTTACCGTGGGATTTCCAATGCAGAAATTCTGGAAATCCGTCTGGTGGCCTATGCAGGACTTCGGATTGGTTTCTAAAAACGCTTTGTTTCTTCGCTTCCTAGGGGACAGCCTGGGTTGCCGCTTAGAAAGGCCGCGATTGCGCGTGAGTCTTTTGATAAAAGGAATCGGTCAGGCGGTGTAAAAAGACACACCGGAAAGCATGGCTTTTCCGTCCAAAAGCAAAATCACAGGCAGAGGACGGGGAAGGAATGGAGCAGCTTAGTTTATTTCCAATCGAGGAAAAAGTGGAACGTGCAGTGCAGAATTTAAAAATGTTTGAAGCTACGGCGCTCAGGATGCATCCGGACGGATATTATCTGGCGTTCAGCGGCGGCAAAGACAGCCAGGTGATCTATCAGCTTGCAAAAATGGCGGGGGTAAAGTTTACAGCTCATTACCATGTCACAACGGTAGATCCGCCGGAACTGGTGCGATTTATCCGCCGGGAATATCCCGAGGTGCGTATAGAACGGCCGGAAACGACTATGTGGAAACTGATTGTCCAAAAAGGGTTCCCGCCTACAAGAAAGGTACGCTATTGCTGTTCGGAATTAAAAGAACGGGGCGGCGAGGGATGTTTTGTAATTACCGGTGTCCGATGGTCGGAGAGCCGGAAGCGAAAGAGCAGAGGACTTGCGGAACTGTCGGGGAAAAAGAGCGCAGAGGTCATACTGCTGAATAATGATAATGATGAAAAACGGCGGCTCATAGAAAACTGCCAGATCCAGGGAAAACGGGTGTTAAATCCGATCATTGACTGGAGCGAAGAGGAAGTATGGAGCTTTATACACCAGTATGTCCATACTTATTGTGAACTGTATGACCAGGGGTTTACAAGGCTTGGATGTGTTGGCTGTCCGCTTGCTTCGGTTAAGAAGCGGGAGAAGGAGCTGGAGCGGTATCCGCATTTTCGGGCGGCGTATCTGAGAACATTTGAGAGGATGCTGGAAGCAAAAGAACGGACCCGTGTGGCGGACAACCGCTGGGAAACGGCAGAGGATGTCTACGCATGGTGGATGTATGGGAATGAAAAAAAGGAAGAACAGGTGCCAGGTCAATATTTATTGAACCTGCAGCCGGAAAGGGGAAAGGTGAATGGAGAGACGAAGGTAAAAGGAAAGAACAAGAAGGAATGGCAGGATTTGTATCAAAGGCGCATGGCTTTATGGCAGCACATCCATGACTATGGCGCATGGGAACAGATGTGGGCAGATGGCGTATCACTAAACATGCTTCGCCAGGAGCTTCTGGAGATACAAACGGTTCTGCTCTCATATGGCGAAAATGCAGAAGTACCAAAGGAGATGCCGGAGGGCTATATGGCCGGGGCGGAACGCATCCGTAAAGATGCGTCAGCCAGCTTAAAGTCATACATGGAATCCGAAGATTACCGCTATCTGTGTAAGATGGAAAACGGTTTAACGGACGCACAGCGGAAAAGGACAGGGATTACTGTTGCTCTTGGAACCATCCGCAGCCTGGAACTGGCGGTTAAAAAAGACGATTTGGTTATTATGCGGGAAATGGGAGAAGCAGGAAAGTTTCAAAGAACCCTGACAGAAGCCGCAGAGCAAATAAGGCAGTATCTCCTGGAATGCAAAGAAAAAGAAACAAAGGAAAACACAGAGGATTGGCAGTTAGACGGCCAGATGAGCATTTACGATCTGGTTGCCTGATGGAAAGGAGAAAACGAATGGTAGATCAAAAGATAATCTCAGGTATTTTTACCGATTTCCGGAACCTGTATATTGGAAAATCAGATATGGGGATCCTGGAACTGTGCAGGAAATATGAAAACCACCCGATGCTGATGGGTCTTTTCTTCGGTATGGAGGACGCGGTGAAACTCAATGTGCCGCAGGCCATGAAGGAGATCTACGATATTTATAAGGAGTACCGCGGACGGGATTTAGAGGATGCGGACTGGGAAGAAATCGTGGACAGAACCAGGCAGATGGTAAAAAAGCGGGAAAGTAACGCGTGGTACACAAGGGTGACGTTAGAGATGGTGAATCTTTTGGACAGCGATGCCCAGGAGAGGCACAGGATCGCAAAGGAAGTGGAAAAAGAGATGGAGGCGGCCGCAAAGGAAATGGAAGCGGCGTAAATCTGTATGGCAGGAGGGGGTAGCCCCTCCTTGCGTATTATAATAGGAGGATTGATCTATGTTAGAAAAGATTGTGAGTAATGTGGCAGAATTAAATGCGGCGGCGCAGCATCTGCGCATGGAAAAAGACATGGAAGGCATCAAGGCGCTTGCGAGGGCTTGGGCAGTTCCTTACCAGCATACGCAGGATTATATCGAGGGAAAACGGTACCGGCTTGCGGACGTGCCTGTTGCAAAAGGGGATTTTAAATTTCCTTCTGAAAAACTGCGGGAGGAAATGCTTGCGTTGGACGATAAGTATTTTGCAGACGTGATCGGATGGCATATTACCAGATTATGCCGTGATGACGAGGAACTTGCGGTGCAGGTGTTAAAAAGCCACAAGTCCCTTCAGCACTGTATGGATTTCATCACAGAAAAGGCATACGAAGTGGCACTGGGGCAGGCAAGGGAAAAGGGAATGGAGCGCATCCAGGCAAATACGGGGCTTGCGCTGACGGAAAAAGAAGTGTTTCCGTGGGCGGAAGAGTATTACCGGAAGGAGGATGAAGAGGATATAAAGAAAAAGGAAGAGGAGGAAAAGAAGAAGATCCTGGCGGAATGGGAGCGAAGAGAACGGCCGGCTGTAAGTGAAAAGAAAGCGGAAACCAAAAAGAAAAAATCGGGGAATAGAAAAACAAAAAAAGCAGAGAAAGAAACGGAGACTTCTTCCGCACAGAAAGAACAGGAAGCTTCCGTAAAAACGGAAAAGAAAAAAGAAGAAAAGAAAAAAGAGGAAAAGAAAGAATACGGCCAGATGTCATTATTTGATCTGCCACAGTAAAGCGGAAGGAGGAACGGTGTGCTTGCGTACAAAGGCTTTAGAAAAGATTTAACCTGCAGAGGATACCAGTTTGCCCGGGACAGGGTAAATGTGACCGAAAAAGCAAACTGTAAGCAGAACGGGTTTCATTGTGCGGAAAATCCCCTGGATTGCCTGAACTATTATAGTGATTGGCGAAACTCCGCATATTTTGTCGTGAAGGCAGAAGGGGATCTGGATGAAGATGGATGCGACAGTAAAATCTCGTGTACGCATATCCGGCTGTGCAAGGAACTGAATATGCAGGATCTGCTGCTTCATGGATTAGGCTATATGGTCCGGCATCCGGAGCGTTCATGGAATAGCTACGTCAGAAAGGAAGAGGGCATAGGCGAGAATGGTTTTATTGTTGTAAGAGGGAAGCATCCAATCGCTTCCGGAAGCACGGGAGATATTCTTGCCATGGCAAAAGAAAACGCGGACAGCAGCCAGATACAGGAGGTCGGGCTGTTTGTGGTGGATGAAAAAAACTACTTTTCAAATGTATGGTATGACGTAAATGGGAAGGATACAGGGAGAAAATCAGCATGAAGAAAAAACAATTATTGGAATTGCCGGTGATGGGGCTGACAGAGGCGATGCTGAATCAGGCGTTAAAGGAAGAACGGGTAAAGGGATATGGCTGGCCGGAAGAAGTCGCATTTAAAGTAGCGTATTATTTCCGTGCGGCAATAGAACAAAAAATACTGAAAGTAGAGATCTATTTTACAGGACAGCTGCAGAAAGGACTTAGGAAGCCTGCGTACCGTCTCTTTTTTGATAATGAAAAAAACGATTTTACCACATTTTGTACGAAAAATCAGAAATGGACACAGGCAAGGATAGACAATCTGGCAGGAGTCCGCTGTAGATGGGATGAAAAAATGAAGATGGAAAGTGACGAGAAGAAAAGTCTCATGGATTATCTGGGGATTACATCACTTTCAGAGATGGAATACTGGCAGTGGAAGGTCCGTGATACGCAGCGGCGGGAGCCGTTTACCCGCAGAGCAGAGCGATGGGAAGCGCTGTTCCGGAAGATCAGACCCCTTCCAAAAGACTGGGAAACCTGGCTTAGAAAGCATGTGATCCAGGAACACTATATGTTTTATGAATACCGTAAGAAGGGTCCCATGATTGGACGATGTACCCGCTGTGGGAAGGAGCAGGTATTAGAGCGCCCCAGATATAACCAGAAAGGCGTCTGCAAAAAATGCGGTTGCGCTGTTACCTTTAAATCCACTGGAAAATGCGGACGGTTATTGTCGAAGGAGTATACGGCCCATCTGCCGCAGCGGATAGAAGGCGGTATCGTGTTCCGACAGTTTACAGTCCATTCATCCTGTGGGGGCGGGCAGACAGATGCAATGAGGATTCACTTCGCAGAAGAACGGCGCGCTCTTTATGATAGGTCCGGAAATGGGAGGGCGTTTTACTTCGGAGAGTATAAAGACGGAAAGATGCATTGGATCGAAACGGAATACGGTGACACAGCTTCCCTTATTTACCGTTACAATCCCTGTTATTATGTGGCAAAAGGTGTGATTTACAGACGAACTTTATCAGACTTGTCCAAGAGAGAACTGAAAAAGACGGGTTTTATGGAGTTGGCGCGGTCTGGGAAAATTTTTTCACCGGAGCAGTACCTTATGCGGGAAAAGGAGCATCCCATTATTGAAAAGCTGGCAAAAGCAGGGTTGACGGAATTTGCCTGTGACATGGTAGAAAGCAGGGGATGGGTAGATTTTCCGCATGATGGGGAGCTGCATAAGTGTCTTGGCATCAGCAGGAGCCAATTAAAGAGGCTTAGACGGGAGAACGGAGGCTATCATTACCTGGAATGGATGAATTTTGAGCGGGTATATGGCAAAACGCTCGAAGATGAAGTGATCCGCTGGTTTCTGCGGGAGGAAATTGAAACGCAAGACATTACTTTTATTGAAGACCGCATGAGCCCGCGGCAGATCATGAATTATCTGTCCAGACAGAAAGAGAAGATGCCGGAGGAATCACATGCTTCGATCCTGCGAATCTGGAAAGACTATCTGAGTATGGCAGAGAAGAATGGGGCGGATATAAAGGATGCCATCATTTACCGAACACCGGAACTGCAGAAACGGCATGATGAAATGGTCCGGAGGATGGCGATGGAGAAAATCAATGTGCGGGCACAGAAGATACTTCTCAAATATCCGAATGTGAATGAGGTACTGGACTCTTTAAGGGGCAAGTATGATTACCAGGATGGTGCTTATGCCGTGGTGGTTCCCAAAAATCTGGCAGAGCTGCTTTATGAGGGAGACACGCTTCAGCATTGTATTAACAATACAGAGCATTATTATGAACGGATCTCAAAAAAAGAGTGCTTTCTTCTGTTTCTCAGACGCGCCGATGCGCTGGAAATCCCGTATTATACGCTGGAGGTAGAGCCGGGCGGAACGATACGTCAGAAGCGGACGAAATATAACCGTCAGAATAAGGATATTGAGGAAGCTTCCACATTCTTGAAAAAGTGGCAGAAGGTAATCCGAAAGAGAATGTCCAAAGAAGATATGGCTCTTGCAAAAAAGAGCCGGCAGCTTCGAAAGGAGGAGTATAGAAAGCTGCGGAAAGACCAGGTACGGGTCGGACAGGGAACGTATGGGGGACAACTGCTTGTTGACCTTCTGGAAGCGGACCTGATGGAGATACAGGAAGCGGCATAAAGGAATTGAAAAGGTAATAAGGAATTGAAAAGGCAATGCGGCAGGGAACGTTTCCTGCCGCAAAACTGATTGGAGGGAAAAGAAGATGCAGGCAGCGGAATGTAATAAGTGCAATAAAAAACTGAATAGCTGGGATAAACGTCTTTCAAAGGTATTCGCTTATAAATTTCCTGTATGTGAGGCGTGTATTGCGGCAGAGTACGATATGGAGAGAGAGGAGCTGCGTGAGCGGATGGAGCGTTTCTTTGACATGCGTCCATGCCAGGGAATATAGGATGGAGAAAGAAAAGAATTTATTGACGGAGGAATTGCTTCTGGCTGGCTATTCAGCGGAAAATTATCCGGCGTATGTACAGATACCTTCGGGTTCTTTCGGAACGGACGTATTGGAAAATCTGTACGGCGGTTTTGAATTCCGGCGTGATTATCTGGACAGGAACAGTTACCAGACCGGATGCGGGCTTTTTGCGAGGGCAGAGAGCTGTATCAGTGCTATGGGGTATATGGGGATTGACTGGTGCTTTGAGAATGATAACGCAGTCCTTAAATGCCCTTACCGCAAAACAGGGTGTGAAAAGAACCATCCTGCTTTAGCAGGCATGGAACCGGCGTTTTACTTTTGCGCCTGCCACATGACGGACCATTATGAATATGAAAACAGCGTGGAACGGATCATAAAAGAACAGGAGCAGAAAAAGGGACAAGCCTATGAAGCATTTGCGGCAGAACGGCAGGGCAGGATCTGCGAGCATCATATGTATTATGATGATGCCAAAAAGAAATGGGAGTTTCGTTATGATCCGGTAAAATGCGCAAAGGTTTGTATTGGAGGATTCTGTCCGGTACGTTCTCGGATGCTGGCAAGTGAAAAAGGGAATATCTTTTATGATGTCCGGGTATCCACAAAGAGAAAAGACGGCACTTTGTTTGATGGAGAGCCTATTGTGGGCGTGATCAAGGGTAAAAAATTTCTGAAGCGTCCGGTTTCTATGGATGTCTGCTGTGCGGCGGTTCCTAAATGCGGAGAAGAAATTTTCAAGAGGGAATGGTGGAATGGATATTCCATGCGGAAGCTATATGATCCGGATCTGGAGATTGCGATCATTAACATCCGGGCGGGACGAAAGGAAGGACGAGATCTGGAGCAGGATCTGGAAGACATCAAAAATGGAATCGCAATCGTGCACGAATCAGATCAGATAAAAGCGCAGAAAGAACGAAAGCAGGAACGGAAGCAAAAGCGGCTGGAGGCCCTGAAGCGGAAAATCAGGAAGAAAGGCTATGCGGGTTTAAATGATGCGGAGCGCCGCCTGGCAGATAAAAGAATAGGGGCAGAAGAAATCAAAGCGCTGGAGCAGGAAAGGAGGCAGGAGAAGAAGGAAGAACAGTTGTCCTTATCCATGTGGATGGAATTGTAAAAGGAAGAAATTTTTGCTGCTTTCTCGGCTTTCTTGACTTGTGGCTTAATTTAGGGTAAAATATAGGCACATAGAAAGGGGCGATTTTATGCAGATTATCCCAATGCGTGAATTGAAAAATACAGTGGAAGTAGAACGCCGCTGTGCAGAAGAAAACGGACCGGTTTATGTGACAAAAAATGGTTATGGACGTCTGGTGGTTATGGACATTGAATATTATGAGCGGACCATGCAGAAAATGGCGGAAGCGAAGACGCTCATGGAAGGTCTGGAGGATGTGAAAGCCGGACGGACGGTAGACGGAGAGAAGGCGGTCAGCGATATAAGGAGAAAGTATGGAATCTAAATGGGACTATCAGCTGACACGAAAAGCAGATGCCGATCTGGATGAGATTGTGGGTTATATCGCTGTGGAACTGGCAAATCCAAAAGCGGCGTCAGATTTTGTGGATAAATTGCAGGCGACGATTGAGGAGGCAAGGTCTTTCCCGGAAAGCGGCTCTCCCGTAGTTAATGAATACTTGCCAGAAACAGAAGTGAGGAAAAAAGTGGTAGGGAATTATATCATGTACTACCTGCCAGATTCTACGGAAAGAATGATTTTTGTCCTGCGGATTGTTTATGGCAGGCGCAACATGGATGAAATACTCAGGCAGATAAACAAATAACT
>CALCMD010000087.1 GCA_937965795.1 uncultured Lachnospiraceae bacterium
AGATCTACACTCTTTCCCTACACGACGCTCTTCCGATCTAATAGGTGGAATGAACGCTAAGAAGAAACATAATAGAACATTAAAACTGGCAAAGGGATACAGAGGAGCACGTTCCAAACAGTACAGAGTAGCAAAACAGTCTGTAATGAGAGCGCTCGCAAGCTCTTATGCCGGAAGAAAGCAGAAAAAGCGTCAGTTCAGACAGCTCTGGATCGCACGTATCAATGCTGCCGCACGTATCAACGGCTTATCCTACAGCAAATTCATGTATGGTCTGAAGTTGGCAGGCGTTGAGATGAACCGTAAAGTTCTGGCTGATATGGCTGTAAACGATGCTGCCGGATTTGCAACACTGGCTGAACTGGCTAAGAGCAAACTCGCTTAATACGCAAATTTCAAAAAATCCCCCAGATTCTTAAGAAGCTGGGGGATTTTTTTACCTATTTCTGAAAAGTACTGCACTCTGTCTGCTCGCATTTACATGCGGAAACGCCGGAAATGTCGATCTTATCAGCCTCACATACACGATCTTCATTGTATTTGCACTCACAGGCTTCACACGCTACTTTGATCTTCTGGGACGGTGAGCCCATACTGCTCTTCGCTCCCATGCTGGTGCGCTCCTCAAAACTGGTACAGCAGGTTTCTCCGGAAGTTTTCGCTTCCTCCCCGCCTATCTTGATATCTCCTCTGCTGCAATACATCCCATCGTTGTATACACAGCTCTGCGCGGAACAAACTAATAATGGCATATCCCATACCTCCTTTTATTTAGTCAGTATAGTGTCTGCCATTATCAGAAAATTATTCAGAAAGCGAATCCTGTTTCCGCTCCAGAAAATCAGGAACCATTCCCGGTTTAAAATAAAAGCCTCCGCTAAGCGTCGTATCATTTTTTAATATGATCTGAATGTTCATATCCTCTGCTTCATTGATCAGGCGGTAAAGCGGCGTATAGCTGATACGGTTCAATACTTCCCGTATCTCCTCTTCACTGGTCACGCTGGTAATCAATCCGTCGTACACATCGTCCCTAAAATCTGTGATTTCAATGCCCTGAATATCCTCAGTCTTAAGACGATATGTAAGATCAAGGTCGATTCCCGCCGTATCTTTCAGGAAAGCTATCGTTTTCGTAAACCTGTCACAGATCGGATAGCCGCTCTCCGTATAGCTCATGGTGGACACTCCGTACGTTCCCACTTCCTCCTGGCTGATCACCTCAAAAGTGATCTCCCCAATCGTATGATCCAGGAGTTCTTCATAAGTAATGGTCTTTAACTCCTCCCGGTAAATGTCCAGAAGCTCCTGCATCTTCTCTCCTCTTAAAGCCGCCGCGCCTTCCCCGCACATGCCGTAGACATTGACATTCTCTCCCAGCCTTCTGCTCTGATCGAAGATCGGATAAAACTTCTCCAAAAACTCCGGTTGCCTAAACAACGCTTTATAAGCGTTTTCCAGGTCCTCTTTTGAAACATCGTAGTTTCGCTCTTCTCTTTTGCCATTTTTCAACCGGTAGGCAATGCTGATATTGCAGACGTCTCCTTCTGCTTTTTCCCTCGCTCCCTTCCTGGCCAGCGTATAAATTTCGTCAAAATTATCAATCAGCATAGCATTCAACGCTTCCTCAGGCCCATAAGTAAGATTTCCATTTTTTGACATTCTATAACAAAAGTCTCCATTCATTTCCCCCTGATACACCGCCATCTGCGCCACATCCTCCTTCGCCGGAAGCCAGGTATCGTAGCCGGTAATATCATAGTAGAAGAAGAGCGCGACGCCCATCGTAAGCGCTCCGGCTATCACAAAATGACTCTTATGTTTAAAAATTTCCTTCATATTCAAGTGGAAAATAAATTCTATTACCGCCGGGAGAATCATAACGGAACCGATGATTCCAAGGAAGAACCAGCGTATACTGTTCCCTACGGCTGCCATGACAGCAATTCCTGCCGCCAGCGATAGCGGTACTACCAGAAGAACTTTTATTGCGCCTTCCACTCTTGAGAACGCCATGGATTTTTCCGCCGCCTCGGTCTTTCGTATCTGATAAAGCCAGATGGAAAGCCCCGTCATGACCAGAATCCAGAGAATCGTCACCCCAACGCCGATCACGATCCATTTGCTGCTGTGCCCATTCTGCGCAAGAACATTTTCCGCATAAATCCCGGAAAAGATGGGGGAAAAGAGCGCGCTGCAATCCTCGACTTTGCTCGCATGAAGAAACGTTTCAAAAAACACCTGCTTCAGTCCCAGATTCACAGCCAGAACGCCCGGAATATAAGCCGCGAACACACAGATTCCAAGTAAAGCCGTCAGAATCTTTCCCGTCATGACCGTCGCCAGAATTGCCGTCCCATAGGCCGCCAGATATTGCAGAATCCGAAAACACAGCATTTTCGCAGCGGTTAAAACAATCTCTCCTGTCAACATTCCATGTACTGCGCCCACAAGCAGACACAGCAGAATGCTTACGATATAGGGAATCAGAAAAATCAGAATCCCCGACACGTACTGGACAAAAAAGAATTTCAGTCTTGTAATGGGCAGGCTGTGATAAAAGTCCAGCTTCGTTCTGGAATGCAGGTAATAATAGCCGCTGACTCCTGTAACAATCGCGATTCCGATTACCAGAATTCCAAAGATCACGTTCCCTATACACAGATAATCATGATAACTCCGCGCCACAGCGGCAATCTCAAGATACCCTCTCTCCACATCTCCCATCATACTGTCCACATGCATTAGCAGAAAAACCGGATAGCAGAAAAGGCAGATGAGTGAAATCAATGCGACAAGCCAGCTTCTCCGCTTGAAATCTTCTTTCATCAATTTAAAAAACGAGATTTTTGACGTCATACCCTGCTACCTCCGTTTCACTGATAAAAATTTCCTCCAGCGTCAATGGAATTACCTCTGAGAAAATCGGCTTTTTATCTTCAATACTCATCAAAATCTCCTGACGGGTTCCCCGTGCCACCACCGTAAGCAAAGACCCCCTCTTGTCATGCTGCAAAACATGAAGCTCCGTCAGAAGTTCCTCCTCCTTTGCAGGGTCTGGAATCACGCACTGTACTTTATGGATATGAAATTTCATATCTTCCAGATCCTTCGACAGAAGGATTCCTCCCTGATGGAGCAGCCCTACGTGGTCACAGATATCCTCCAGCTCCCGCAGGCTGTGCGATGCGATGACCGGAGTAAACTGCCGGTTCATAAGCTCCATGGCAAAAATGCTTTTTACCGCCTGACGCATGACCGGGTCCAGTCCGTCAAAAGTCTCGTCACAAAGCAGATACTTCGTTCCGGTACAAATGCCGAGAAGAACGGATACCTGCTTTTTCATTCCTTTTGAAAAACTGTTAATCTTCCGCTTCTTGCTTAGCCCAAACTTCTCCACCAAATCGGTAAAACGCTCCCTGCTAAAATTGGGATATACAATCGCATAATAATTTTCCATCGTCTGAATCGTGGCATTCGGAAAAAAATACGCCGTATCCGAAAGAAAGCATATTTTCGCCTTCGCACCGGGATTTTCATAGACATTCTCCCCATCTACCAGCGCCATCCCCGAATCAGCTTTTAACACGCCGCTCAGGATACGAAGCAGCGTACTTTTCCCCGCTCCATTCGTTCCCACCAGTCCAAAGATACTTCCTTCCTGTATCGTAGCAATAATATTATCCAGGGCTTTGAGTTCGCCAAAAGACTTGTTTACGCCATTAATTTCTATCATAGCTGCCCTCCTTATAATATTCTTCCGCCTTTTGTAAAAAAATTTCTCTCTTTACATCCAGTTCTTTTCCTTTTCCAATCAGTTTTCTTAAATTCAGGAAAAATGCTTCCTGCTTTTTTACCTTGAGCTCACTGTTTCCGGAAACAAAGTTTCCCCGCCCTTTTACCGGATAAATATAACCCTCCTGCTCCAGCACCGAATATGCTTTCTGAATCGTATTTGGATTGATTGACAAATCTACGGCGAGTGAACGGACGGATGGCATCTGGCTGTCGGGTTTCATAGCCCCGGTGATGATTAATGTCTGGAAACGCTCTACAATCTGCTCATAGATTGGCCTCCTGTTTTGATAATCAATCACTATCATAATTCCTCCTGCCTGTTTCGTGTATTTGGTGTACTATTTCCCCTGGTACACTTAAGTTATAGCACAGCCACAGAACGGATACAAGGCGGTTAAGAAGATATTAAGGATATTAAGAAATTTCCGCATCATAACATGCCCGTTCGCCTCCCACGAATTTCAGTCTCGTCCTGGCGCATACCACACGCGCCTGCCCGATGGTATTCTGACGGATACGCACCGGAACCGCCACCTTTTTTAAGTGCATCCCGATCAGGGTATCCCCGATATCCATCCCTGCATGCGCCTGTATCTCTTCTACCGCCACCGGATGTTCGAACCCCTGATACGCTGCCGTGGCAAAAGACCCGCCAGCTTTTGGCTGCGGCACTACATTGACGCACTCCAGGCCGTAAGCCCGCGCCGCCTCCTGCTCAAGAATCAGGCTTCGATTCAGATGTTCACAGCACTGTGCCGCCAGATAAACGCCCTGTTTCTTTGTGATCTCATAAATCCCTTCAAAGACTGCCTTTCCGATTTCCGCACTGGAATACGAGCCAATCTTATGCGCTGTGATCTCGCTGCTGGAACATCCCGCCACCAAAATCTCTCCCGGATTTAATTTTGCCGCCTTTAACAGCTCCTGTGCGGCCCGTGCCGCTTCTTCCTTATATTTTTCCAACATTCCCATGATCTCCTGTCTTTGTCATATTCTCTGATGTACATTCCTAACCAAAGTTTCCCATAAGCTTTTCCTTTACGATGGCGAACGCCTCGCGCACCATAAAGTGCGGCTGATACATCGCTTCTGAAGGCGCCGCGATCCCGCACACTTTCGCATACCCCTGATGCCCGGCCAGCTTTAAGGCCCGGTAAATATGGAAATTCTGCGAAATAATCCCGATCTTTGCATCTTTCCCAATCAACTTTGCACTGAACTCCAGATTTTCCACCGTACTGGTGGATCTGTCCTCCAGAATCAAACGTTCCGGCTCGATTCCCGCTTCCACCAGTCCATCATACATTGCCTGTGCCTCCGAAATATTTTCCCCGTTTCCCTTTCCGCCGGACAGAACAGCGAGGGTTTCCGGATTTTCCTTTAAATATTCTTCCGCTTTCTCCATTCTTCTTCGCAGCGCCTTACTCGGCACGTCTCCCCGCACCTGAGCGCCCAGAACGATCACATAGTCCAGCCCTTCCTCCCCCTGGGCGTTCATTTTGGAAATAATCAGCCCTTCCAGCACAAGAAACAGAAGCACGCCTGCTGCCAGGAACGCACCTCCCGCCATCTTTACCGCCCCCGGCAAATGAAGACCGCGGGATCTGGCAAATCTGTTCCATATCCCTCCTCCTGTCAGCAGAACGCCGAGCATCAGCCATAAGAAGGAAAAATCCATCCCTACCGCAAACAAAATACCGTAATATGCCAGGCATAGAATCCCCAGACACACAAACAACAGCTCCATACCGCGCGCCTCCTTTTAACAGCAAAGGGGACAGTGCCTTCTCTCACACCATCCCCTCTTTCTCTTTTATGCGTTTTTCCCGCAGCAATACTTATATTTCTTTCCGCTTCCACATGGACATGGCTCATTTCTTCCGATCTTCCTGCCCTTTACAACGGTATTGGCTTTTTTCGCCTCCTTGTACAGCGCTTTTTTCTTCTCTGCATCAAAAATCTCGTCCCACATCGGCAGCTCATACAGCCAGTCCGCCTTTGCGTCTACCATGTTCTTATACAGCTTTTCCTTATCAAACGCCAGGCTTACTTCGGTATCCTCGCTCAGATCCTCAATCGGATTCGGAACCTTCAGGCTCTCGTCAATGCCGTCCAGAAATCCTACCATTGTCATAAGCGCCACGTTATATTTTTCTGCCAGCTCCTTTACGGTTCCCTTCACGATCTCATCCGGATTCGTAAGAAGCTGCTCGTAAATTCCCTTTTCAATCATAAAATACTCTGACCAGAATTTCTGCAAAAGTTTTTTATCTGTGTTTTGAGAATATGCCTTTTCTCTCCATTCCTGTAATAATCCCATTCTTTTACCATCCTTTGTTTCATAATTATGCACCGAAAGCTCGGCTTCCGACGTCTCTTTTTCGTCACAGAGTCTATTATATACTATTTATGTAAATAAGGCAAAATTTTTTTCATTTCTGTATAAAATATTTCATACCGGTTATACTTTAGTTACTACCAAAGATAAAATGATAGTATACTTATCCTCCCCCTTAACCTCCTGTGGTTGTCGCAAAGGCGCGAAGCTGCGGGAGGTTTTTCTTTCCTTCCATCCCTTTACAGAACATGATAAAAAAGCACAATATCCTCATATGTGCCATCCTTCATCAGAAAGCCGCCCGGAACGGTGCCAAGCTTCACAAAACCAAGCTTCTGATACAAAGCGACCGCTCTCTCATTGGTGCGCACCACTGCGTTAAACTGTAAAATGCGAAATCCAAACTCCGCTCCCATCTTCATACAGTGCCTTACCAGAGCTTCTCCAATCCGCATCCCCCTCGCCGTACGTCTGACCGCATAGCTTGCATTTGACAGATGCCCGCAGCGCCCCACATTATTCGGATGCAGAATGTAAAGTCCTAAAATTTCCCCATCCTTTTCGGCCACGCCGGTAAAGCTCTGGCTTTCGAAAAATGCAGCCGCCTCCTGAACAGACAGTGGCTCCATCTGTGGAAAAGCCACTCCTTCTTCCACCACTTCATTCCAGATTTCCGTCATCGCCGGAAGATCCTGTATTTCAAATTTTCGTATCGTTATTTCCATTGTTCTACCTCTAATACATCTCCCGGAACTTTCTCTCGGATATTTTTACCGCTATATCCTCCGACTCGATAAATTCGATCTGTATGCCCTTCTCCTCATACAGTCTCTGAATCATCTGCTCGATCGTATACCGGTTTCCCTGTACCTCCATCTCTACCCGCCCGTCGGGCAGGTTCATGACCCATCCAGTCAGACCCAGCGTACGTGCGATCCAGGTCGCCCGGTATCGAAAACCAACGCCCTGCACCCGCCCGGAAAAATACATCTTCTTTCTTACCATACATCCATACTTCCCGAACGGAAGCCCTCCATATCCAACGTAATATAATGAAATCCCAGCTCTCTGAGGATTTTCACGATCGTCTCCCTCTCTGAAATGGCTGCCGCCAGTTTTTCCGTCGCTACCTCTATGCGCACGATCTCCCCATGCAGGCGCAGGCGAACCACAGCAAAGCCCAGGCTGCGCAGACGCCTCTCCCCCTCCTCCAGTCTTTCCAGCATTTCAAAATCCAGCCGCGTCCCATACGGAAGCCTGGTCGCCATACAAGGCGCGGACGGCCGCAAAGCTACGGAAATTCCAAGCTCCTGTGCCATGCGCCGCACTTCTTCTTTCGTAATCCCAAGCTCCGCCAGCGGACTTCGCGCCCCCAGCTCCTTCACCGCCCGCAGACCGGGACGGTAGACCCCCAGATCATCGGCATTCGAACCTTCCAGAAGAACCGTAACGCCATGTGCCGCCGCCCAGTCTTTCAAAGACTGAAACAGAAAAGCTTTACACCAGTAACAGCGTTGCCTGGAATTTTCCAGAATCTTTTCATTTCTGCTTTCATCTATCCGCAGTACCTGCCAGTTGGCGCCGCATTCTTTCGCCACCGACTCCGCGGTCTCCAAATCTTCCTGTGGCTGGAGCCTGGTAGAGATCGTCACCGCATAAACTTTCGTCCCATTCTTTTTTGCCGCCGCCACAGCCGCTCTTAAAAGCAGGCTGCTATCTACGCCCCCGGAGAACGCCACGCAGACGTCCTCCCGTGTCAGCCTGTCCATTCGTTCTTCCAGCCGTTTTAACTGCCCTGTCATTTTCCCTCCGATACCTCTCTTTTTACTTTCTCAAAGACTCTCTGAAAGCTTTCTCCCGTACGGTCACAGATCGACCGGATGCTCTCATATTCCGGCGTCCGGCAGACCCCGTCGGGTCTTTCGATTTCCTTGATTTCCACCATTCCATAAGAAGTTTCCGCTGTCAGCGTTTTTCGAAGCAGCGTTCTGCGCTCTACCCGGTATCTGCGGATTCCGATGGTCGTCGTATGGACAAAAATCAAATCCTCCAGTTGTTTGCGCTTCTCTTCCTCACACAACACGCCAAGCATATACGCCGGGCGGTTTTTCTTCATCTGAATCGGTGTAAAGGTCACATCTCTGGCTCCGGCTTTCATCAGAATCTCCGCCACATAGCCGAGTGCCTCCCCGCTGCAATCATCAAGATTCGTCTCCAACATCCACAGGGTTTCCTCCTGCTCCTCTTCCTCAAAGATCATCGCCCGCAGAATATTTGCATGAGAAAAATCCTTCTTTCCTGCGCCGACGCCTGTCTGCACAATTCTCCCTTTCGGTTTTCCCCCTGCCATGCCCTTCCCATAGCTCTGCAAGGCTGCTGCGATCGCCGCCCCTGTCGGTGTAATCATTTCTCCTTCCGTATCCGTCAGGCGCATGGAAAGGCCGCAGTTTTTCGCAATATTCACCACCGCCGGAACTGGCACGGGAAGAATCCCATGCTGGCATTTTACCTGTCCTCTGCCCTCGTACAGTTCGGACACCGCCCCGCGGTCTACGTGCAGGCTGTCTATGAGATAAGCCGCGCTCATAATATCCACAATGGAATCCACAGCTCCCACCTCATGAAAATGTACCTCCTCCACCGGAACGCCGTGTGCCTGTGCCTCCGCTTCTGCCACAGTCTCAAACATCCGTTTCGCCAGAGCTTTTACCGATTCTCTGGTATCCGTATTCTGAATGATTTCACAGATGTCCGCCATATGGCGGTGTACGTGCGGCTGTTCATCCAGCATTACATCAAAGGTGGATGCCAAAATCCCGCATTTTTCCGTGCGGCCAATCTCCACATGCCAGCCGCGGACCGGTATGCTTTCCAGCATCTGAAAAAGTCCTTCCCTGTCCGCTCCCAGATTAAGGAGCGCCGACACGGTCATATCGCCGCTGATTCCTGAATATCCCTCTATATATAATGTTCTCATCGTTCTTTCTCCTTAGCTCCTGCCGCCAGACGATTGATCTGGGTGGCGATATAGGCCGCCCCATAGCCATTATCGATATTCACCACCGAAATTCCGTTCGCACAGGAATTCAACATACTTAAAAGCGCTGACACGCCGCCAAAATTCGCTCCATACCCAATCGAAGTCGGTACGGCGATGACCGGCTTATCTACCAGCCCCGCAAGTACGCTTCCCAGGGCGCCCTCCATCCCGGCGATCGCAATCACGCAGTTGGCCCTGCATATCTCCTCACGTTTCGACAGCAGCCTGTGAATTCCGGCCACCCCCACGTCATAGTATCTCGTTACCCTGCTTCCGAAAAACTCCGCACACAGAGCCGCCTCCTCCGCAACCGGAATGTCAGCCGTCCCTGCCGTGCAGACTGCCACGTTTCCGATCGGCTCCGCTTTCTCAAACTCCATCTTTACAATCCGCGCCACTGCGTCATAACACAGTTCGGGAAACTTGCTTTTTAACAATTCATACTGCCGGACGTCTGCCCGCGTACCCAGAACATTGATCCTGCGTAAATAAAAGGTTTCAAAAATCCCCAGCAAATGCGCATCCGCCTTTCCCTGGCAGAATACGACTTCGCCAAACCCTGACCGGAGTTTTCTGTGATGATCCAGTTTCGCATAACCCAGATCTTCATAAGGCAGGCTCTTCAAAACCTCCGCCGCCTCCTGGATCGTTTTTTCTCCGTCCTTTACCTGACGCAATAATTTTTCCACATCCATCCTGCTACCTCCGTTGACTTTCTCAATTATAGCAGGTTCTTTCCGGTAATGGCAACCAAAAACAATGCAAAACGATTTCCTTTGATATAAAAAAGATTCCCGAAACTCAGGAATCTTCCTCCAAAAATTTCGGGAATGTCTTTAAAAATTTTTCCATATCTGCTTCACTCATATCCCACAAATAGCGAAACAGAAATTCCGTGTCGCTCATGCGCGCCCACTCCAACACAGCGTCTTCTGATTCCTGCACTTTTTCTGCATTCATATTTTTCCCTCCTTTTCTTGTGCTTTCCGTTTTCATACTCTTACTTTATCTCACTTCCTCTTAAATTTCAATAGTTCATGACCCGAAATGCTATGATAGATGTATGAATATGTATGGAACTCTACAGAATATGAATAAGGCTATTTTCAGGGAAAGGAGTATATGCCATGAAGCCTTTAAAAGATAAAGTCAGCATCACACTTGACCAGGATATCATACTCGAATTAAGAGAACTTGCAGAAGAAGATGACCGTTCGTTCTCTCAGTATATTAACTTGATCTTAAGAAAATATCTGAATGATCTGCACAAAAATTCTACCAAAATTTCATGATGAAAAAGGCGTCCTCTTACTTTATCTCACTTTCTCTCAAATTCCAATAGCCCATACTCGCAAATGCTATGATAGATACAGGAATACAGATAGAACTTTCCAGAATATGAAAAAGAATACTTACATGGAAAGGAGTTATGTGCTGTGAAGCCTTTAAAAGATAAAGTCAGCATCACACTTGACCAAAATATCATATTAGAATTAAAAGAACTTGCGGAAGAGGATGACCGTTCATTCTCTCAATATATTAACATGATTTTGAGGAAGTATCTCAATAATCTGCACAAAGATTCCGAGAAGTAATCATTTCTGACATTTCCATGGGGGTTCCGGATATTCCGGCGCCCCCCTCTTTCTTTTCTGCCCAAGCTTCAAAAAAAGAGCCTTGAAGAAATTCTTTTTTCTACCTCCGCCATTCCTGGCATTGCCGGAATCGCACCCTTCTTTTCTACACAGAGGCTCGCAACTGCATTTCCAAACCGCGCAAATTTCTCTAACTCCTGAAGCGTCAGCTCAACCGGCTGCTTTTCCGAAGCGCTGATTTTATACAGGAATCCGCCCCAGAACGAATCGCCTGCCCCGTTTGTGTCTTCTACCCGTGTTACGTCAAATCCCGGAACCGTACAGCCCCCTTCTTTGCAGTAGATATAAGCGCCCTTTCCACCAAGCGTGACAGCGACGATTTTTACCCCCTGACGGTATAGTTCTTCTGCCGCTTTCCTGACATCCTTGTGTCCCGTCAGAAGTTCTGTCTCCTCATCGGATATTTTCATCAGGTCCACATACGGTATAAGGCTTCTCATGTGATGCTTCGCCGTTTCTTCACTGCCCCACAGGGACGCCCGGTAATTCGGGTCATATGATATGATGCTTCCTTTGTTCTTTGCCCTTTTTACTGCGTAAAACGTTGTATCCCGCGCCGGCTGATCTGTAAGGGATAACGAACCCACATGAAAAATTTTGGTATGATCCAACACATCTACATCCACTTCCTCTTTTTGGATCATCGTATCCGCGCCGGGTTTCCTTGAGAAGGAAAAAGTACGTTCACCGGACTCATTTATCTCCACAAAAGCCAGTGTGGTAAAATACTGTTCATCCAATACCAATCCCGCCGTATCTACATTTTCCTTTTGCAATACGGACCCTAGATATTCTCCGTGCATGTCTTTCCCGGCTTTTCCCATAAATGCCGTACGTGCTCCCAGTTTTCTGGCTGCAACGGCAACATTTGCAGGCGCGCCTCCCGGATTTCTTGCATATAACATCTGTCCGTCTTCGTTATATCCCTGTGACGTAAAATCGATCAGAATTTCCCCAAATACCGTCACATCATAAATTGATCTGCGGACAGCATCTTCCGTGTCCGACAAAAGATGGTCTTGTTCTAATTGCCGTACGATCTTTTCACATTCTTTTTCGTTGTCCGTATGAATGTGCAGTTCCCCTGTATCAAAATCCGGCAGACTCAGCACGCCGAGCATGGATTTGGCATTGACGACATAACGGCCGCTGCACAGCTCCGTCTCATACGGAACAGACTCGGCAATACTTACCAGCCTTCTTGCATTCTGTATCGTTCCCAAAACTACTTTGATAATCATCCATCTTCCTCCCTATGCAAACAGGCTGATCACAACCGCACATACCAATCCTGTAATTCCTATCATTGTTTCCATCATCGTCCATGATTTCAGCGTGGTCTTTTCGTCAATTTCCAGCAGGGAACTCACAAGCCAGAACCCGGAATCATTTACATGGCTGAACGCAGTCGCTCCCCCGTTGATTGCACAGACCAGGGCAGCCAGATAAACCGGGGATAATTCTGCGACTCCAGGCATCGCCGCCATGATTCCTGCCGCCATCGTCATCGCCACAACAGCAGCGCCGACAGACGCACGGATCAGCGCAGCGATCAGGAACGCAACCAAAACCAACGGAAGGCCGCTTTTTTCCAGAGCAGGTCCGATGATGTTTCCCATACCGCAATCCTGTAGCACCCACCGTATGATCCCACCGCCTGTGATGACTAAAAGAATCTGTCCTGTGGGGCGCAGGGAACGATCCAGTATCTTTTTTAACTGTTCCCCATTATAACCCTGCTTTTTCCCCAGAAAATACATAGCAAACAGTACCGCAATAATCAATGCAACAAACGGTGTTCCAAGAAACTGTAATACCGGGCGAATCACATCAATTCCCGGAATGTATTCTGAAACCGTACTGCACAGGATCAAAACCAGCGGCACAAAGATAATGCACAGCACGGTGGAAAACGATGGAAGACTTGTTTCCCCGGCTTCCCGGACTTCCTGGACATTGGAAGGAAGCCCGGTGCTGATCCGGCTGCCGATATATTTCGACCATAAAATTCCGGCAAAAACCAAAGACAGTATTCCCACTGGCACGCCTACCGCAATCATAATACCCAGATCAACATGCAGCATGTTCGCGACGAGTACGGATCCTGCTGACGGCGGAATAAATGCAAAGCCGGCTGCCAGCCCTGCCAGAAGGGGAATCACATAATATAAGGTTGATTTTTTTGTTTTTTTCGCAAGCCCAAATGCAAGCGGAATCAATATGACGACTCCCGCTTCAAAAAACACGGTTGTGCCGACTACCAGACCTGTAATTCCCAGGGCAATTCCTGCCTTCTTCTCCCCAAACTTATTGACTAATGTCTGGGCGACGCTCTGCGCTCCTCCCGATATTTCGAGGATACCGCCAAACAGGGAACCAAGCCCAATCAGCAACACGATTCCCTGAAGTGTTTCCCCTGCGCCTTTTTCCACCGTACTAACCAGAACCGGAACCGGCATCCCGGCCCCAAGCCCGATAAACAGCGCGGAAATCAGAAGGGACAGCACCGGATGGATTTTGAATTTGATAATAAGCAGCAATAATAATATAATGCCTGCTGCCGCTGCAATCAGCAGCCTTAATGGTTCTGCCGCAAATATCGGTTCTGTCATTTTATTTTCCTCCTACGTATTTATGTACGGTTGCTTTGATCGCGCCGGGACCGGCAATCATTTCACGGAACATCGTTTCAATCTTTTCTCCCAGCCCCGTCTGGTAAATATCCACAAAGAAGATACGTTTATTGGAAAGAATTGCTTTAAGCTGGTCTGTAAAAGTTTCTGGCTTTCCCACCACAATATCCTTTAACCGTTCCTGCATTTCCTCATTCATAGGATCAGGCGCCAGCTCATAGCTTTTTCCTTCATCGTCCACGGCAAGCATATACCGGAGCCACCCTGCAATCCCCAGCGGAATGGCTGTAAGGCGTGAAGCGTCCCCATATTTTGCAACATACGCCTTAATGGTTTCGCCAAAACGGATTCCCACCATCTGGGATACATCTACGGCAAGGCGCAGGTTCGTATCGCCCAGATATTCATTCGGAAAGCGGTCATTGAAAAGCTCGTCTACAAACTCCTGCGGGGAAAGAATTCCCGGATTGGGAACCACGGGAAGCCCTTCATCATAGGCTACCATACGTGCCATTTTCATCATATCTTCATCCGTATTCAGCATATGTGCAAACAACTCATACCCCAATGCCACTCCGAGCGGGCCGGTAGCAGAGTGTACCGGATTCAGGCACACCGTTACTTTCATGCGCTCCGACAGATTCACCGTTTCCCTGTCTGCCATATAGACGCCGAAACCTTTTTCCAGGGCAGGGCGGCCGTTTGGAAAACTGTCCTCAATGACAAGGTACTGCGGCTTTTCCGCATTGACAAACGGCGCAATATAGGTCCTTTTTCCGGTAATGACCGGCTGCATATCTTCGACGCCCAGTTCTTCAAGTTCTTTTGCGATCTGCTCACTGGGGCGCGGCGTGATTTTGTCAATCATGGTCCACGGAAAAGCAACCGTTTTTTCATCGCTTACATAAGCGGCAAAACCTTCCTCTACAAAGCCTGCTTTCCGCCACTCCTCCGTCATGGCCAGTACGGATTCACGAAGCCTTTCCCCGTTTTGGGAGCAGTTATCCATAGAAACCAGTGCAAGAGGATACTTCCCTGCCTGATACCTCTCATAGAGCATGGCCGTCAGCACTGCCATCGCCCCCACAGCTTTATCCGGCCCGTTCTGGATGTCTGCCTCCACAAAAGGAAACCATGTCCCGTCCGCTTTGTGCAGGGCATACCCTTTTTCGGTGATTGTAAAAGAAACCATCTGCAAAGAGGGGCTGGCGAAGATTTCTTTCAGCCGGCTCCACTGTGCCGGAACGGCTGACTGTGCTTTTACCGCTTCGGCCATAGACCCCAGCACCCTGTATTCTCTGGTTCCGTCCCCGTGTAGGATCACGCTCAGACCAAGATTGTCATAGGGTTCATAAATTTTATCCGCCACGTCATAATCAAATGTCTCAACGCAGGTAATGCCCCTGTCCATAGCCCCCTCTTCCAGAAGACCGTCTGCAATGCCCCCGATAAAGATACGGAAAATGTTTCCGATCCCAAAATGCACCCATACTGGTTCCTTTTTTGCCTTCTCCGAAACCTGCTCCACATCGTATCCCGGAAGTGCAATTCCTGCCTTTTCCCACGGTGCGCGGTTCTCAATTCCATTGACTGTCAGTTTCATATTGTTTCCTCCGTTTTTTTGTTTTGTTTGTTACTTACGTTTATATCTAAGTTGTAAGTACAGTATATATCTTTGTTTTGTAAAAATCTATTGACAAAATCCACAATTAGCAAATCATTATTTGTATATTTTCACCATAATTCTTTATCTTCCTTGTATTTTTGCTTTTCCTATAATAAAATAAAGTTAAAACTTACCCGTATGAGAAAGATATAACTTCAGGAGAATGATTATGAGTGAAAAAGGATTGACCACACTCAGTTTAAAAAAAATAAACAGAGCAAAAGTCTATCAATACATCTATCAGAAAAAAGCAACCTCCAAGTTGCAGATTGTCCAGGATCTTCAGATGGGTTTATCCACTGTCAGCCAGAACTTAAATGCACTGGAAGAGGACGGGCTGATCGAGCGGAACGGATACTTCGATTCCACCGGCGGAAGAAAGGCCCATGCCATCCGGATTGTCCCTGATTTTCGAATTTCAATCGGTATCGGCATACTGAAAAACATGTTCCACATCACCGCTGTTGATTTATACGGAAACGCATTCTATACGGACACGATTGCACTGGCCTATTCCAATACGTCATCCTATTATGAGCAGGTCGCCGCAAAAATCAAAGAATTTATCTCTGAAAATCACTATGAAGCAGAAAAAATACTTGGAATTTCTATTGCAACCCAGGGCATTACCTCCCCGAACCATACTACCGTAACCTATGGGGTTATTATGGATAACACCGGCATGGATGTGAAAGATTTTTCGCAGCATCTTCCGTATCCATGCCACCTGGAGCATGACTCCAAATCCGCCGCCTGTCTGGAGTTGTGGAATCATCCGGATCTGGACAGCGCCGTGATCTTTCTGCTGAACAGAAATATGGGGGGCGCCATCATAACGAACCGCCGGATCCATCAGGGAAGTTCCATGCACAGCGGCGCCATCGAGCACATATGTGTCAATCCCGATGGACCGCTTTGCTATTGCGGAAACCGCGGCTGTCTGGAAACCTACTGTTCCGCCAACGCACTGGAACAATCCTCAGGATTGCCCGTGAAAGAATTCTTCCCTCTTTTAAGAGAAAAAAAATCTCCCCGGCTTACGCAAATTTGGGAAGATTATCTGAACTATCTGGCGTTTGCCATGAAAAATTTAAATGTGGTAATTGATGCGCCTGTTATCATCAGCGGGTATCTGGCTCCATATTTCACGGAAGAAGATATTGATTTTTTGTTAAAGCGCATCAATTCCTCTTCGCCGTTCGCATTTGAAAAAAAACATATGTTAGTCGGCGTACACGGACAATATACGCCCGCCATCGGCGCCTCCCTGTTTTATGTGGAGCAGTTTTTGCAATCTATATAACCATTTATCTTTCAACCTAAAAATACCGGCAGAAAGCTCCATGCGGTCTGTGGACACTTGGTTACTTGACATTAAATAAAATCACCTCCAGAAATGAATTTAGCCGAGGGGCTTTCATTGAAAAAACCTCTCGGCTATGTAAAAATGACTTTACTTATAGTTCTCGTAAAAGAAATATGAATGCCTTATACGCATAGATATATTGATGTTCTTCACTATTTGCATCAAAAGCAGATGCACCTTTTTCTATAGGTGAAAAAACCTCATCGTCATGTATATCACAAAAACACATTGCTTTCTCCTTTGAAAATAGCCGCTTTTCAGCGGCTATCTCTATCCCACTCGGTAGGGAAACACCTATTTTGAATCGTCCACTAAGCAGGACCACGCTCATTTCTTTTTTGTGTCTTACTTATACACATTCAGGAATAACCTTGTCAAGCGATTTCTCGCTCTCCGCATATCATCCCTTTTACTATTATAGTACATTGTGTTCAAAATCATGTTACCTTTTTTTATAAAGATCAACGGTCAAATCTTCCCATTGATTTTTCTAAGATAGCCGCCACTCGCCTTGCGGAAAGCCTGTGCTTCCTCAAAACTTATGGCAAAAGTCCAAAATGGTTTTCGCCTATCTTTGTGATATAGCCGCCTGTGCCGCCGCCAGACGTGCAATCGGTACACGGAATGGTGAACACGAAACATAATCCAGTCCCAGCTTATGGCAGAACTCCACGGAAGTCGGATCGCCGCCATGCTCGCCGCAGATACCGAAATGAAGATTCGGATTTACCGGCTTTCCTAACTGAATCGCCATCTCCATGAGCTTTCCAACACCGGACTGATCCAGTCTTGCAAACGGATCGTTCTCAAAAATCTTAGCGCTGTAATATCCCTCCAGGAACTTTCCGGAATCGTCTCTTGAAAATCCATAGGTCATCTGCGTCAGGTCATTGGTACCAAAGCAGAAGAAGTCCGCCTCTTTTGCCACCTGATCCGCCGTCAGAGCCGCCCTCGGAATCTCGATCATGGTTCCTACCTTGTATTCCAGGTCGCTTTCGTTTGCCGCAATCTCAGCGTTTGCCGTCTTTACCACGACGTCCTTCACAAATTTCAGCTCCTTGCTGTCTCCAATCAGAGGAATCATGATTTCCGGACATACCTTCCAGTCTTTATGTTTTTTCTGCACGTTAATCGCCGCGCGGATTACCGCTTTCGTCTGCATTTTCGCGATTTCCGGATAAGTAACTGCCAGACGGCATCCTCTGTGTCCCATCATTGGGTTAAATTCGTGAAGAGAATCAATGATCTCTTTAATCTTCTCAACGCTCTTTCCCTGTGCTTCCGCCAGTTTTCTGATGTCTTCTTCCTCGGTCGGAACGAATTCATGCAGAGGCGGGTCCAGGAAACGAATCGTCACCGGATTTCCTTCCAGCGCCTCGTACAATGCCTCGAAATCTCCCTGCTGCTCCGGAAGAATCTTCTCCAGCGCCTTCTCTCTTTCTTCTACCGTCTCCGAACAGATCATCTCACGGAATGCGCCGATACGGTTTTCCTCAAAGAACATATGCTCCGTCCGGCAAAGGCCGATGCCTTCTGCTCCCAGCTCACGCGCTCTTTTCGCATCCGCCGGAGTGTCCGCATTGGTGCGGACCTTTAAGGTTCTGTATTTATCCGCCAGGCTCATGATTCTGCCAAATTCTCCCGCAATAGTCGCGTCTACTGTCGGAATCAGGCCGTCATAAATGTTTCCCGTAGAACCGTCAATGGAGATACAGTCTCCCTCATGATACTCTTTTCCCGCCAGCGTGAATTTCTTATTTTCCTCATCCATCGCAATGTCGCCGCATCCGGATACGCAGCAGGTTCCCATGCCACGGGCAACTACGGCTGCATGGCTCGTCATACCGCCGCGAACCGTCAGGATACCCTGTGCGCTCTTCATACCCTCGATGTCCTCCGGGGACGTCTCCAGACGCACCAGAACAACCTTTTCTCCTTTTGCAGCCCATTTCTTCGCATCATCCGCCGAGAATACAATCTTACCACATGCAGCTCCCGGTGAAGCTCCCAGAGCCTTTGAAACCGGCTGGGCTGCCTTTAATGCCTCTGCGTCAAACTGTGGATGCAGCAGCGTATCCAGATTTCTCGGCTCGATCATAGCAACTGCCTTTTCCTCTGAGATCATGCCTTCATCCAGCAGGTCACAGGCAATTTTTAACGCTGCCTGAGCCGTTCTTTTGCCGTTACGTGTCTGAAGCATATACAGATGCCTGTCCTCAATGGTAAACTCCATATCCTGCATGTCCCTGTAGTGATCCTCCAGAGTGTTGCAGATATCCACGAACTGATCGTATACCTCTGGCATAATTTCCTTTAACTGGTCGATCTTCTGCGGCGTCCGGACGCCCGCTACTACGTCCTCCCCCTGTGCGTTCATTAGAAATTCGCCCATCAGATGTTTCTCCCCTGTCGCCGGGTCTCGTGTAAAGGCAACGCCTGTGCCGGAGGTCTCACCCATATTTCCAAACGCCATCATCTGGACGTTTACAGCCGTCCCCCAGGAATATGGGATGTCATTGTCACGACGGTACACATTGGCTCTCGGATTATCCCAGGAACGGAATACTGCCTTGATCGCCCCCATAAGCTGTTCCTTCGGGTCGCTCGGAAATTCCTCCCCAATCTTGTTTTTGTATTCCTCTTTGAACTGATCGGCAAGCACCTTCAGATCCCCAGCCGTAAGATCTACATCCTGTGTCACGCCCTTTTCCTCTTTCATCTTGTCGATCAATTCTTCGAAATACTTCTTACCGACCTCCATAACGACGTCGGAATACATCTGAATGAATCTCCGGTAACAATCCCATGCCCAGCGGGGATTCCCTGATTTTTCAGACAGCACCCCGACTACCTCCTCGTTCAATCCGAGATTCAGAATGGTATCCATCATACCCGGCATAGACGCTCTCGCTCCCGAACGCACGGAAACAAGAAGAGGATTTTCTTTATCCCCGAACTTCTTGCCTGTGATTTCTTCCATCTTCGTGATGGCTTCCATAATCTGACCCATGATCTCGTCATTAATCTTCCTGCCATCTTCATAATACTGCGTGCAGGCTTCTGTCGTGATCGTAAAACCCTGTGGTACCGGAAGCCCCAGATTCGTCATCTCCGCAAGATTCGCTCCTTTTCCACCCAGAAGGTTTCTCATGCTGGCATTTCCTTCTTTAAATAAGTAAACCCATTTTGCCATTTCGCTAGTTCCTCCTAAACTTGTAATCCCCACATAAAGAAACGTAATCTCCTTTCCTTATGCGGAAACCGTACTTTGTACGTTATGATATGTATAATTTTAACATATTTCCTGTTTTAGTCAAGAAAATCCTGTCTATATTGCTGATTTTCTCTGATATTTCCCGTGCGTTTGTTAAAATTTTCACTATTTGCAGTGTCCTTTCGACATTTCTCTCAACATCTTTCACAAAATCGACAAAACACATGAATTTTTTTATCTTACAAGGCCCCGGACATCCCCCCGGCTCCGACAGAAAAGGCGGACAGCTCTTCGCTGTCCGCCCGTATCACAATTTCTTATTTTTTCAGTACCAGATGTCTCGGCGTACCATTTACCATCATCGGCGTAAGCTCGCCAAGAATCAGAGGACGCGCATACTTCACATACTCTTCGCTTACGTTTGTGCCGTCTTCTACGATCCATTCAGCCGGAACCGGACGCTCTACGTTTGCGATTGCATGAATATCATAGATGCTGTATCCTACCTGATACGGATTGCGCTCTTTTACATCAATGGTGATCATCATGCCTGTCTTACCTTCTTCTGCCGCCTGGCATGCCAGATATCCTACGCTGAACGCTTCGTTAATATCCTGTAAGGAAGCGATATGTGTTGCTGCTCTCTGAAGGGTAGAGAACTCTACCGCACGTGTCTTAAGTCCTGTAGCGCCTGCAACGATGTTTGCCAGAGCTGCCGCACAGCCGGAAAGCTGTTTATGCCCGAATGCGTCCACAAAATCAGAAGCATTTCCAAGCTCACATGCGAAACGTCCATCTGCAAGTTTGAGTCCCTCAGAAACTGCAATTACGACAGAACTCTTCTCTGCTGCCAGCTTCTTTACTCTCTCTACAAAATCATCTACGTCAAAGGTAACTTCCGGAAGGTAGATCATATCCGGTCCGTCACAGTCCTCTCCCTTTGAAAGGGCTGCCGCTGCTGTCAGCCAGCCTGCATGACGTCCCATAATCTCAACGATCGTAACGGTTGGCTTCTCTACTCCAAAGCTCTCGTTGTCACGGATAATCTCTTTCATGGAAGTAGCGATATATTTCGCAGCGGAACCGTATCCCGGACAGTGATCTGTGATTGGCAGGTCATTGTCGATGGTTTTCGGAACGCCCATGAATCTCTGGGATTTGCCCTTCATTGCCGCATAATCGGACAGCATCTTGATGGTATCCATAGAATCATTTCCGCCAATGTAGAACAGGCACTCAATGTCATATTTTTCCAGAATCTCGAAAATCTTGTCATATACTTCTTCATTGCCCTCGATTTTCGGCAGTTTATATCTACAGGAGCCGAGGAAAGCTGACGGTGTTCTTTTCAGCAGCTCAACGTCCTTATCATCCTGTACATACTCAGAAATATCGATGAGGTCTTCATTCAGGAATCCCTGGATTCCGTGGTGCATACCATAAATTTTCTTTACGCCAAGCTCTTTTGCAGCGCTGAATACACCTGCAAGACTTGAGTTAATAACCGCTGTCGGTCCTCCTGACTGACCTACTACAATGTTCCCTTTCATTGCTTATTCCTCCTAATATATTAGTGTTTTGAAAATTATAGCAAAGAATCCCGCTTCCCGCAAGCATCAAACCCCAAAAAGCGGGGATTTCTTTTCGCTTCTCTTAATAAGCCAGTTTTTCCGCAAAATAAGCGTCCAGCTCTTCGATCTTTATGCGCTCCTGCTCCATCGTATCACGGTCGCGCACCGTTACAGCGCCGTCCGTCTCAGAATCAAAATCATAAGTGACGCAGAACGGCGTACCGATCTCGTCCTGCCTTCTGTAACGCTTTCCGATATTTCCACGGTCATCATATTCGCAGTTCCATTTCTTTGACAACTGTGCAAAGACTTTCTCCGCGCCTTCATTGAGCTTCTTTGACAGAGGAAGCACGCCGATCTTCACTGGCGCCAGCGCCGGATGGAAGTGAAGCACAGTACGCATATCCGGCTTCTCCTCTGTACCGATATTTTCCTCATCGTATGCGCTGCAAAGGAACGCCAGAACCACGCGGTCCGCTCCCAGCGAAGGCTCAATCACATACGGAATGTATTTTTCTTTCTTCTCATCATCAAAATATGTCATATCCTGGCCGGATGTATTCTGGTGCTGCGTCAGGTCATAATCGGTCCGGTCAGCGATGCCCCACAGCTCGCCCCAGCCAAACGGGAATAAGAACTCCAGGTCTGTCGTTGCCTTGCTGTAGAAACACAATTCTTCCGGGGAATGGTCACGGGCGCGCATCTCGTCCTCTTTCATCCCCAGACCCTTCAGCCAGTCAATGCAGTACTGTTTCCAGTATGCGAACCACTCCAGATCGGTTCCCGGCGCGCAGAAAAACTCCAGCTCCATCTGTTCAAACTCTCTGGTACGGAAAGTAAAGTTTCCCGGCGTGATCTCATTACGGAAAGATTTACCGATCTGACCGATTCCAAACGGAAGCTTCTTTCTGGAAGTTCTCTGTACATTCTTGAAGTTTACGAAAATTCCCTGTGCCGTTTCCGGACGGAGATATACGGTATTCTTCGCATCCTCGGTAACGCCCTGGAAAGTCTTAAACATCAGGTTAAACTGGCGGATGTCCGTGAAATCATGCTTTCCACAAGTCGGACATGGAATCTCATGCTCATCAATGAAAGCTTTCATCTTTTCCTGGCTCCAGGCGTCCACGGATTCCTCCAGCGCGATGCCCTTCTCCTCACAGAAATCCTCGATCAGCTTATCCGCACGAAAACGCTCATGACATTCTTTGCAGTCCATCAGAGGATCGGAAAAGCCGCCCAGATGACCGGAGGCCACCCATGTCTGCGGATTCATTAAAATCGCACAGTCTACGCCCACATTGTATGGATTTTCCATCACGAACTTTTTCCACCATGCCTGTTTTACGTTGTTTTTCAGCTCCACGCCCAGATTTCCATAATCCCAGGTATTCGCCAGACCTCCGTAAATCTCAGACCCCGGATATACAAATCCTCTTGATTTTGCCAGCGCCACTATTTTTTCCATTGTCTTTTCCATGGTACTCTCCTTACCTTCTTCATATTTTATTCGTAACTGTTCAGTGCCTTCACAGTTCCGATGCAAAAATCCATGAGCAAGTGCTTCGACCTGTTCTGAATCGTTACTTCTATTCATAAATAATATAGGCCAGTGTTACATCATCTTCCGTATTTCCCGTACTCTCCACCATCGGAGCCACTTCCTGTACACCTTCTTCGGTTCCGGAAGTCTCAGATTGAGCTTCCGTCTCCTCTGCCGCAGCGCTTCCCGCCATCCTTGCGGTTTTCTTTCCGGTGACTTCTACATTGCTGCTGACATAGAGAATCTTTCCCGGCACTTCCACCAGCATCGGCTCTGAAAATACAATCATCGGATGGTTCGAACCTGCGAAAATTTCTTCCCGTTTGATCTCATCTCCGACGATTTCTCCCTTTTCTACCTGCCGAAACGTCGTCTCAAAACGATAACCTTTGTCATTATAGCCGTCTGTAATGTCTCCCGCATAAAAATCCACATTGTTGAAATCCATATAATCTTTACAAGAAGCATATTTCATGGACAGCTCGACCTCGCCTTCCTCACTGATTTCCAGCTTTTCAACCGTTATCGCGTTTTCCCCTGCGCCGTTGTTATACTCTGCAACACTGCTCTCTACATTTGTTTTTAACTCTTCCGCATCATAATAGTTCTGATCCAGCCTGTCAAATACCTCTGCCGTCAACGCGCCGTCTTTCCCCACTGAGACTCCGGTTTCCTTCAGAGACGACCTGCCGCACGCAGTCAGCATGCCAAGTGCCAGGGCAGTCAGAACCATCCCCTTCATTCTCTTCATTTATACCCTCCGAAAACTTTTATAAATTGCTTTCCGGCTTGTTACACTTCGTGTAACTCCTCCAGACCTTTCGGTCTGTCGTTAGCCTATGAAGTTTGCTCCTGCAAGCAGGCAAACTTCTTATAGGCTACATTATAGCCTCTTACTTTTTTATTTTCAACTAATAATTCAGGATGCTTCGTAAAATATCCAGAGATTTAAACGGTTTTTCTATGTACTTTTGCCGAAAACGTTCTGTCACGCTCTGGAATTCCCGCAGAACCTCCGGCGTTACCGTAAAGGTATAAAGCTTCTGTACCGGAGTAACGGTCACATATTGCAGCGTGTACACCGTGGATTCCAGCAGCGGCACAAGCTCCCTGTAATGCGGGGCGCAAAAGCGGCACGCCAGTCCGTCCCGCTTTGGAACGAAGCCTGCAAGGTTCTCCTTTTTTCCACATTCCACGCAGGAAAATACCTGCGGATACTCTCCCGCTGTCACCATTGCTTTTAACTCGAACACAGACCGCACCAGTTCCCTGTCCAGACTTGGAATTAAAAGCGCCTTTAGCGACACGTACAAAAGCCCCAGCATATCCGCCTCGTCATTATTTTCTCTGGTGTAGTAATCGGCAAACTCCATAAAATAGAATCCGTAGTATGCCCCTTCGAAATCCTGGGACAATTGGCGGAAGTAATTCTGCACCTCCGCCCGCACCATCGTATAAGAGTCCCGCCCCTCGTAGAAAGAAAACTTTCCGAAGCAGAAAGGATTTGCCGCCGCCATCAGGGCGCTGTTTGGCTTCCTGGCTCCTCTGGCGAAAGCGGAGATTTTTCCTCTCTCTTTCGTCAGCACGACCACCCGCTTATCGTATTCTCCCATTGGCGCCGCCGACAGTATCATCCCGGTCAAAGTGAGCATTTCTCTCATTTAAATATCCTTCTTGTCATATCCGAAATTTTTTATCAGGAAATCGCTGTCCCTCCAGTCCTTCTTTACCTTTACCCAGAGCTGTAAATTCACTTTCATTTCCAGCATATCCTCGATCTCATAGCGCGCCGCCGCACCGATTTTTTTCAACATGGCGCCGCCTTTCCCGATAATAATGCCCTTGTGCGAATCCCTTTCGCACACGATCGTCGCCTCAATATCCATGATATGTCCCTTTTTCCGCTCTTTCATGGTATCCACCGAAACGGCGATTCCGTGAGGAATCTCTTCATTCAGGCAGCGCAGCGCCTTCTCCCGTATCAGTTCTGCGACGATCTGGCGCTGCGGCTGATCGGTTACGGTATCTTCATCGTAAAACATCGGCCCATAGGGCAGGTACTTAAAAATCGTGTCGATAATGTCCTGCGTGTTCATGCCTTTTAACGCCGACGCAGGAATAATCTCCGCAAAATCATAGATTTTCCTGTACTCGTCAATGAATTTCAGAATCTCTTCTTTCTTTACCGTATCGATTTTATTAATGACCAGGATAACCGGCGTTGTCGTTTTCATAAGCTGTTCGGCAATATGCCGCTCCCCCGCGCCAATAAAAGTAGACGGCTCTACCAGCCACAGAACCACATCCACCTCATTGACCGTCCGTTCCGCCACATTTACCATGTATTCTCCCAGCTTATTTTTCGCCTTGTGAATCCCTGGCGTATCCAGAAAAACGATCTGCCCCTGCTCACAGGTATACACAGTCTGTATCCGGTTTCTTGTCGTCTGCGGTTTGCTCGACGTAATGGCGATTTTCTGTCCAATCAGGTGATTCATCAGCGTGGATTTTCCCACGTTCGGCCTTCCGATCAAAGTGACAAATCCTGATTTGCAGTTTCTTTCGTTCATTTTCTCCTCCTCTATTCCACAAACGGAACCAGTTCCCCGAACATTTCCTTCTCTTCTTCCAGTTTTTTCTCATTTCCGATCACACAGAGATTATCCTGACTCAAAACAGCCGCCATAAGATCTGCCAGCGCCCGTATGGATTCCTGATTCGCCCCGAGAATCTCATTGCGTTCCCTCTGGTAATCTTCAAAGGTTCTTCCATTGATAGCAGCGTTTCGTGAGCGGATTCCCTTCATCATCGGTGTAAGCGGCGTATCCAGCTCGCTGACGGCGCCAATGATATATTTCGTCATATCCCTTTCGGTCGCCGTAAAATTTCTCACATAATCTGCAATCCCGTCAAACACCTCGTTCGTCTGCCGCAGGTTCGGATCCCGGTAAGAGGCGAAATAGGTATCTCCCAGCGTGCCGAATCCGGCCATGCTTCCATATGCGCCTCCTTTGACACGAACATTCTCCCACAGATAGCCGTAGTTCAGAATGACCTTTAAAACCTTAAGCGCTCCTGTATAAGAAAAGCCCGCCGCAAGGTAATTTCCAGCTCTCGATACATACTGAATCTTCGCAGAGGTCAGAAAGCCTTCATTTTTTCTTCCGGCAGCCCGAATCGGCTCCTGTGCGCAAAGCCCGCCCTCCGGCAGCTTCTCCCTGAATGCTTTCAGCGGCTCCTGAAGCGCTGTGAACCCTTCCTCTTCCGCCGTAAGACTCACCGTCAGCGTATCCCTGCGAAACAGTGCGGTCACCAGTTCTTTCAAAATGAAAATCAGCTTCTCTTTTCTCTCCTCAAAGTGCTCCTCAATATCCTCCACCAGCTTGTAGAGCGCAATACCGCTGACCGCCTCATTAAACGCCGCCACATCGGAAAAATACGACATGGAACGCAGCGCAGCCGTGGAGTGTCCTGCGGAATTCAGACCGATCTGCAATCTGGATTTTAGCTGTGCGATGATCTCATACAGGCGCTTTTCATCCTCCAGCTTCGACGTAAAGAGAATCTCCTCGATCATCTGCTCCACAAAGCCAATCTCCCCATAAAGTGTCTTGACGTACAGGGAAAATACCGACCAGCTCTCGCCCGGATTTTTCCAGCTCGCAAAGATTTCCGGCATCATATAAATTCCTCCGGTACGCATATTGATCTCATTGAAAAGATCTCCATAAGAATAGTTCGCAGTATCGATCATTCCAAGCGTTGCCTTGAGGATTCCCAGATACGGAATGTATTCCTTTTTCACATAACGGGTATCAAACATCAAATTCAGATATGCGATGCCATTGGTAAAAACGTCATGATGAAGCGTCACAATATCTCCGATCAAACGTTTCTTATTATATAACGGCCTTGCTTCTTTCCTGATATCTTCTTTGGAAAGCAGAGGAATCGCTTTCAATTCCTCTTCGGTAGATGGCGTCCCCTGGAATCTGTCAAGCCTTTCTGTCTTTTCGATCAGTTCTTTTATTTCATCCTGACTCAGCGACGCCTTATAAGAAGCAAGCCTTTCTCTGACCTTTTCTTCCATCTTTGCGGTCAGTCCTTTTTCCGGTTCCACGATTACGACAGACACATGCTTATTTTCTAGCAGATATTTCCGGATCAACGTCTCAAAATATCCCGTTCCCACCTGCTTTTTCAGTTTCTCGAAAACGGACAACTGATGAAGATAATCAAAAGGGCGCATCTCATCATAAAGCCAGGAATCCATCAGGTCGATCCCGTACATCAATCCTTTCGGGTAATTCCCGTAGTCTGCCTCACGGAAACGGAATTCCATATAGTTGATGCCGGCCCGCAGAGCTTTCTCATCAATGCCTTCTGCCGCAATCCGGCTTAACTCCTCCCGAATGATGTTCAAAAAGAGCTCCTTCTTCTCCGGGTCTGAATTTTTCGCTATGACAGAAAACATGGGCTGGTAAGTTCCACTGTCATAAGAACCCGTGATGTCCTTTCCCACTTTCGCATCCAGAAGCGCCTGCTTTAACGGTGCGCCCGGTGCGGAAAGCAGCGCATATTCGATAACGGCAAAGGCATTCGACAGCTCCACGTCCAGGCTGGTGCCGATCGAAGCATTGAAGGAAAGATACGTATTTCCCTCCTCGGAATCCGAACTGGAGATGGAATATTTCTTCCGCACCTCCCTCGGCGTCTCAAAAGCCGGCTGGAGCTTAATTTCCGAAGGAATCTCCATTGCATCGTATTTACACAGATATTCCCTGTCCAGCCATTCCAGCTTCCCGGCCACATCCATGTCTCCGTAAAGATAAATATAACAATTCGACGGATGATAATATTTGCTGTGGAATCCCAGAAACTCCGAGTACTTCAAATCCGGAATGCACTCAGGGTCCCCGCCGGACTCATTTCCATAAGTAGTGTCCGGATACAGCGAATTCAGGATTTCCCGGTCCAGCACATCCTCCGGCGAGGAAAACGCGCCTTTCATCTCATTATATACTACGCCGTTATATGTCAGCTCATCCTCTGGATTTTCCAGTTGATAGCTCCATCCCTCCTGGCAGAAAATTTCCTCTTTTTCATAAATATTTGGAAAAAACACCGCATCCATATAAACATGGATCAGATTCATGAAATCGGCATCGTTACAGCTCGCCACCGGATACATCGTCTTATCCGGATAGGTCATAGCATTTAAAAATGTGCTTAAAGAACCTTTTGCCAATTCCACAAACGGGTCTTTGGAAGGGAACTTCTTACTTCCGCACAGCACGCTGTGCTCCAGAATGTGCGCCACTCCGGTATTGTCCGCCGGGGGCGTGCGAAAAGTAATATGAAATACTTTATTTTCATCATCATTTGACAGCACACAGATGCGTGCGCCGCTCTTTTTATGCCGGAAAAGATACCCTTCCGAATGAATATCATCAATTCTTTCCTGTTTTAACTGTTCATAGCCTGCAATCTCCATATTCTTCCTGCAAAACCTCCTTATTCCAATCATTACCGGGATTATAGCATTTATTCAGGGAAGGTGCAAGACGCGTCTGTTTTTGCGCACCGTCTTATTTCTTACAATTTTCCCACCGTCAGCTTCGTCTCTTTTACGATCTCCGCCGCCTTTTTCCCGATTTTCGGATAAACCGTCACCCGCACGGTGTATTCTCCCGCAGGCACATATTTTTTACTGCTTAATTTCGCCTGGTTTCCCTTTGAGGGCTTTCCATCCCATTTCCACTGATACGTCTTTGAGCCCGTCTCACCATAATCTTTTTTATAAACCAGTTTTCCATTCGCATCGAGAATGCGCACGATTGTCTTTACTGGAACCGCCGTTTTTATAAGGGTCTTGATTTGGGCGTCCTTCTTTTTCTTTGGCTGGAAAGCGTCTCCTTTTTTCGGTCTGTTGATTTTCAGATATTTAATTTCCGGTTCCGCATATTTCTGCACAGTAAACATCCATGCCCGTGTTTTCCCGTCCGCCGTATAGGTAAACAGATTTCCCGCCGGTTCGTCCCCCGGTTTTACTTTTGAAGCTGCGAACTGAAAATTTCCGTATCTCGAGCTGGTATTTTTCTTTACGGAAAACGTGACGTTTTTGGATTTTGCGTTGACGTAAATCACAGACTGATTCGCATAATAAGAAGTATAGCCATAGGGTGTTTTCCCATATTTCATCTCAATGACCTGTGTCGTATATCCATCCTTTACCACGATGTCAAACAGCCTCTGGGACGCTTCCGCCTTACCTCCGGGCAGCAGGAACGCCATCCATAAAAAAGCTGCGGCCAGTACGTATTTCTTCCATTTTCCCATGAAATTCCTCCTTTGATTTCCTGCATCGCCTGTAGAAAATCAGGAGCAGGCACATCGTACCTGCTCCTGTCTCTTTTTTATCTTTTATTCTTCGCTTCCGTACAGAGTAATCAGCTTATTCAGATATTCATATCGTTCTTTCGCTTCGCTCTCATTCTTTGCAAAGAGTCTCTTCGCCTTCTCAGGATTGGAGCGCATCAGGGAGTTATAACGAACCTCGCCATTTAAGAACTCCTGATATCCTTCAGCCTGAGGAGCCTTGCTGTCCAGAATAAATGCCGGTTTTCCTTCTGCTTTCAATGCAGGATTGAAGCGGAAATTGTGCCAGTAACCGCACTTAACAGCCAGATCTTCCTCTGTCTGAGCCTTGCTCATGCCCTTCTTGATACCGTGATTGATACACGGAGCGTATGCAATGATCAGGGACGGTCCCGGATATGCCTCAGCCTCTGCAATCGCTTTTACCGTCTGGTTGAAGTCAGCGCCCATAGAAATCTGTGCTACATAGACATAACCATAGCTCATTGCGATGCTTGCCATATCTTTCTTCTTCACTTCTTTACCGCCTGCCGCGAACTGTGCGACTGCGCCTGTCGGTGTGGACTTGGAGGACTGGCCGCCCGTATTGGAGTAAACCTCGGTATCAAATACCATGATATTGATGTCCTGTCCGCTTGCAAGTACATGGTCTACGCCGCCAAAGCCGATGTCGTATGCCCATCCGTCGCCGCCGAAGATCCACTGTGACTTCTTAGCCAGGAAGTCCTTGTCTTTCAGAATCTCCTGTGCTTTTTCACATCCGCATGCTTCCAGAGCCGCTACCAGCTTGTCCGTAGCCGGGCCATTGAGGATACCGGAAGCAAACGTATCCAGCCACTCCTGTCCTGCTGCTTTTACAGCTTCATTGTCACCATTTGCCACAACGTCCTCTACTTTTGCTTTCAGGCCGTTTCTCAGCGCTTTCTGCGCCAGCAGCATACCATAACCGAACTCTGCATTATCCTCGAACAGTGAGTTGCCCCATGCAGGGCCCTGCCCCTTCGCATTTACGGTGTACGGTGTGGACGGTGAGGAATTGCCCCAGATCGAAGAACATCCTGTCGCATTTGCAATATACATTCTGTCGCCGAAGAGCTGGGTGATCAGTTTCGCGTACGGCGTCTCGCCACATCCCGCACATGCGCCTGAGAACTCAAGCAGCGGCTGTTTGAACTGGCTTCCTTTCACGGTATTCTCTTTAAATTTCTCGACAACGTCAGCCTTTGCAGGTAACTGAACGCCATAGTCAAAGTATTTCTGCAATCCTGCGTTTGCTTCCATATTTTCCATTGCCAGAGCTTTCGCGCCCTTCTTGCCCGGACATACGTTTGCACAGGAACCGCATCCGGTACAGTCATATGCAGACATAACAACGGCAAATCTGTAGTTTGGCATACCTGTCATCGGCAGAGTTTTCATTCCTTCCGGCGCTGCCGCTACTTCTTCCTCTGTCAGAGCGACCGGACGGATAACTGCGTGAGGACATACATAGGAACAGCGGTTACACTGGATACAGTTCTCCGGATTCCATACCGGAACGTCTACCGCGATGCCACGCTTCTCGTAAGCAGCGGAACCTGACGGAGTCGTACCGTCCACATAATCTTTAAATGCGGATACCGGAAGGGTATTTCCTTCCTGGGCGTTTACTTTGCTCTGGATATTATTTACGAAATCAACAACATCTTTTCTGCCGCCCTCTGCATGGGTCATAGCCAGCCCCTCGTCTGCCGCATCCTTCCAGCTTTCCGGAACTGCCACTTCTACCACCTGCTTTGCGCCTGCGTCGATCGCATCGTAGTTCATCTGTACGATGGCGTCGCCTTTTCTTCCGTAGGTAGCTTTTGCAGCGGCTTTCATCAGCTCGATGGCCTGCTCCTCCGGAATAATATTGGCAAGCTTGAAGAACGCGGACTGGAGAACTGTATTGATACGTCCGCCAAGACCGATTTCCTTACCGATCTTAATACCGTCAATCACATAGAACTTAATGCCATGATTCGCGATAAAGCTCTTTACCTGGCCCGGAAGGTGTTTCTCAAGTCCTTCTGCATCCCACGGGCAGTTCAGCAGAAAGGTACCGCCGTCTACCAGCTCCTGAACCATATTGTATTTATTGACATAAGAAGGATTATGACATGCCACGAAGTTTGCCTGCTTAATCAGGTACGTGGACTTAATCGGACTCTTGCCGAAACGCAGGTGGGACATGGTAACGCCGCCTGATTTCTTAGAGTCATAATCAAAGTATGCCTGTGCATACATATCTGTATTATCACCGATAATCTTGATGGAGTTCTTATTCGCTCCTACCGTACCGTCTGCACCCAGACCCCAGAACTTGCAGTTGATCGTTCCTTCTGGCGTCGTAACGAGCGGTGCGCCGCACTCCAGAGACAGATGTGTCACATCGTCCTCGATACCGATCGTAAATTTCTTCTTTTCTGTATTATGGTATACGGCTACGATCTGTGCCGGAGTCGTATCCTTCGAGCCTAAGCCATAGCGTCCGGTAAATACCGGAACGGCGTCAAACTTCGTTCCTTTCAGGGCTGCCACAACGTCCAGGTACAGCGGCTCGCCGAGCGCTCCCGGCTCTTTCGTCCTGTCTAACACGCTGATCTGCTTCACCGTCTCAGGAATCGCATCTGCCAGAGCTTCTGCGGAGAACGGTCTGTAAAGACGAACCTTTACCACGCCGACCTTCTCGCCTGCTGCCATCAGGTAATCGATCGTCTCGTCAATGGTGTCGCATACAGAACCCATTGCAACAATCACATGCTCTGCGTCTGCCGCACCATAATAGTTGAATAATTTATAATCCGTACCAATCTTCTCATTTACCTTGTCCATGTATTTCTGAACAACAGCCGGAAGCGCATCGTAATATGGATTACATGCCTCTCTTGCCTGGAAGAAGATATCTGGGTTCTGTGCAGAACCTCTCTGGCACGGGTGGTTCGGATTCAGTGCGTTTCTTCTGAATGCGTCGATGGCGTCCATATTCACCATTTCCTTTAAGTCGTCATAATCCCATGTCTCGATTTTCTGAATCTCATGAGAGGTACGGAATCCGTCGAAGAAATTGATAAACGGAATACGTCCCTCAATCGCCGCCATATGTGCAACGGGAGTCAGATCCATAACTTCCTGAACGCTGGACTCGCACAGCATCGCACATCCGGTCTGACGACAGGCATAAACATCTGAGTGATCGCCAAAGATAGATAAGGCATGGCTCGCCAGTGCACGGGCGGAAACATTGAACACGCCCGGAAGCTGCTCACCTGCGATTTTGTACAGGTTCGGAATCATCAGAAGCAGACCCTGGGATGCTGTGTATGTAGTCGTCAGCGCGCCTGCTGCCAGAGAACCGTGTACCGTACCTGCCGCACCTGCCTCAGACTGCATTTCTGTCACCTGGACTTCCTGTCCGAAAATATTCTTTCTTCCCTGAGTCGCCCACTCGTCAGTAGCTTCGGCCATAACGGATGACGGGGTAATCGGGTAAATAGCCGCTACATCCGTAAACGCATAGGACGCATGTGCCGCAGCATGATTACCATCCATGGTTTTCATTTTTCTAGCCATTTTGTTATTCCTCCTTTTATTTGTGGATTATGATTCTCTGATGCAAAAAAGCAAAAACAAAGCCTGCATGTTCTCTGGCAGGGACTGCTTTCGCACAATCGAATCATAATATTTTCCATATGGATTTATCATAGCACAAAAACAAAGAAATGTCCATTTCCCTGCACGCAGAAAATGGGCATTTCTTTGTTTTTTTCGCTATACATAAGGCAAAACTTCGTGATTTTATACAAAGTTTTTTATATTCTCCCGGTACGTCCGCCAGGAACACAGCCCCTGCTTCCTCCATTCACAGTTTTTGCAGGACTCCGTAAAAATCTGTTCCGTAACTCTCTCAGCGGCTGCCGCCATCAAGGTGTGAAACGTATATCCACCTTCTTCCAGATGAAGCGCTTCACATAACCTCCGGTCCTTCTCCGTAACCTTATCATCCGCTTCCCGGCAGAAGGTTTCCTCTTTCAAATTCGGACATTTTTGACAAATCCCGTCCGGCCCGCATACCAGTAAGATTTCCTCATCGGCATGTGCCATGAGCCATTTGATCTGTTCCTCCATATTCCTGCTGAACGCGTCACTGTATCCGCTGCCCCGGAACAGAGGAATACACAGCAGGTGATGCACCCTAAGCGCTCTTTTCATAAGTCAGGACATTTGCCGCATTTAAGGCTCTCCTCAAAATCTCGCCCAGAACAAACGCCAGAATGACGGAAATGGCGTCTTTTAAAAGATATGGAACAGAAACGAGAAGCGCAGACTCCCAGAAAGGCATCTGTGTCAAAAACATGAATTGCAGAACACCAAGAATGTGACAGACGAGCAGCCCCGCAGCCCCGAAAACTCCTGTCAGCGCTTTCTTCTTCTGCGCCGCTCCCAGTCCGCATAAAAGCGCCATAAAAATAAAGCCAAAGATAAAGCCTCCTGTCTTTCCAAGCAGAATTCCAAGCCCCCCGCTCATTTGCGAAAATACCGGAACGCCCACGGCTCCCAGCAGCAGATAGATAAGCGCTGCCGCCGCTCCCAGCTTCCAGCCCAGCACTGTCCCCGTAAGCGCCACTGCAAAGGTCTGCAAGGTCACGGGAACGCCGGACGGCATCGGGATAGCAATCTGCGATAAGACTGCCAGAACCGCAGTAAACATCCCCACCATAATCATTGACTTCGTCGATATTCTTTTCTTCTGTTCCATACCAATTTCTCTCCTTCTCTTTTTCTCACCGTAAATCGTCAACTCTCTTTTTTATTTGGTTGACCTTCCATATTATAACAGGCAAAAAAAGAGATGTCAACCTTCCTTGCAAAGCAGTTGACATCTCCTTCTCTCTTCATTTTAACCCTTTCATTTGCACTTTATAATAATTTACAGTCACTCAAAATCTTCTCTATTGCCTCCCACGCAGAAAGAGATGGGTTTTCTTTATAGTATCTATACCCTTTATACTGAAGTAATGTATAACCATTCTCCTGATTCCTCTGCATGATGTATCTCGCACGTCCTATAGCGTCAATTACATTAGAAAGATTCATTTTGCTCAAGCAGCGTTTGAAATTGTCCTCATGTTTATACTCATCCATATTTTCAAATTTCTCACCAAAGGCTTTATTGATTGGTGTAATATACTGTTTTCTATGAGCGTATGAAGTATTACAATCTATCATGTGCAGTATAATCCATAGATCAAAAGTAAAATTACTATATCCTGATTTATACTTAATCTGCTTGCCTAATTGCTCTGCTTTCTTCATATTATCCATAGCGTCTTGAAATCCCTGAACATGGATAGGCTCGTCACTTTCATAATCAAAGAAATGATATACCTCAATCCTTCTTGTAACGGTCAAAGATTTTGCGTGTTTTAATGGATTCTTTTTCACCGGACAATCAATCGAAACTTTACAAACAGATTCTTCTGTATTGTTAATCAGATCTTGCAGCCACTTCAAGTACCACTGCTCCGTTTCACCCTCTACACTAAAATAGTATTTATTGGTCGGTTTTCTCTTTGCCATAATTACACCTCTCTTTCACTATCCAAAATCTCCTCAAAGATTGGTGTAAAATCAATGTCCTTAATCGCACCATACTGGCTGATAAAATATTTTCCCATATAATCTTCATGTTTGCGGACGCCTTTATCTCCCGTTGTTCCAAAATCAGACAACGCATACAAGATACTCTGGTGACTATCATCATCACGCTCTACGAATTTAATCTCATCTCTTCTGAACAGATTAGAGTTCAAAAAAATGGGATTATGTGTGTTGAAAATCAACTGTGCGTGATGAATATTAATGTCATCATTATGAAAAACATTGATAATACTCATCAATGCCATTGGATGGATAGACGCATCAAACTCATCCACTACCAGTGTTCCGCCTATCTGGATTGCTTTTATAACCAACGGAAACATGTTGATAAATCGGATTGTTCCATAGGATTCAAAAATTTCTGCCGCAATAGCCGCATTCTTTTTGTTTTTCATATTTCGAAAAACAGAATACAACTTTGCGTCCGGCTCGTCTTCACTTACAACATAACCTACTGCATTTGAGTTGATTCCAAATAATTTTGCGGCTTTATCCGTTGTCTTTTCCACATAAACTGCCTTTTTCTTAGGATCAGCAAATCTTTTAATTAACTGCATAGAATCAGCACGATAAATCACCATGAACTTATTTGTAAACCAATCTACAATCAATTTTGCAAATTTCTGTGAGAAAACAAGTTTAAATCCATTTGTTAAAAACAACTCATCTTGACTTAAACTATTCTTAGCAATCTCGCTTACACTTTCTACGTTTTGCTCTGTAATATCAGACAGATAACCCC